>WFQS01000403.1 GCA_015486915.1 Desulfobacteraceae bacterium | reverse complement strand
GTTTAAAGCAGAGATATACGTTTTAAGCAAGGAAGAGGGCGGCCGTCACACACCTTTTTTCTCTGGATACAGGCCCCAGTTTTTCTTCAGGACAACTGATGTTACAGGTGTTTTAACTCTTGCTGAGGGTGTGGAAATGATCATGCCCGGTGATAATGCCAGTATAAGTGCAGAGTTGATAGCTCCCATAGCTATGGAAAAAGAACTCCGCTTTGCAGTAAGGGAAGGCGGACGTACTGTCGGTGCCGGCGTTGTCGGTGAAATAATAGAATAAACTTAAGGAGCTTCTTGTGGCCAGAGTTATTGTTGCGCTTGCATGTACGGAATGTAAGAGGAAAAATTATACTACAACTAAAAATAAACGTATAACTCCTGATAAATTAGAGTTTGAGAAATATTGCAAATTTTGTAAAAAGCATGTTGCTCACAGGGAGACAAAAAAATAATGATCTGCAGGTCAGTAGCTCTAATTGGTAGAGCGCCGGACTCCAAATCCGGATGCTGGGGGTTCGAGTCCCTCCTGACCTGCCAATAGATAAACAGTATTTTAAACCTGTGCAGGCAAGAAGGATTAATTTAATATCAGGACAGGAGTCATATGTCACGGTTACAGAAAAAAAAACTGTCGGCGAGGAAAACTAATAAAAAAGAACCAGGTTCAGGATCATCCTCAGAATCCGGTTCCGATGCCAGCTCAGTAAAACTTAAATCTTCATCATCAGGTATCAGCCAGAATTTAAGAAAACAGGAAAAGTACAACAGGGCTAATACAGGTGCAGGTACAGGAGAATTAAATTTTCTTCAAAAAGGGTTGCAGTTTTTTAGAGAAGTTAAAATTGAACTGAAAAAAGTAACATGGCCTACGAAAAAACAAACTATAAATTCTACTGTTGTTATAATAATTTTTGTTTTTATAATTGCAGCTTTTCTTGGTCTTGTTGATTTTGGTCTATCAAAACTTGTTCAGGTCGTCCTTGCATAGGAAAAGGGGTGAAAACTTTGTCTCTAAAATGGTATGTAGTTCATGTTTATTCCGGCTTTGAGCATAAAGTAAAGCTTGCTCTCGAAGATAACATTGCCAATTCCGGATGCTCTGATAAATTCGGGGATGTGCTTATACCAAGTGAGCATGTTGTGGAGCTTGTTAATGGAAAAAAGCGTGAGTCTTCCCGTAAATTTTATCCCGGCTATATTCTTGTGAATATGGAACTGAATGATGAAACCTGGCATATTGTTAATTCAACGGCAAAGGTTACCGGGTTCCTCGGAGGAAAAAATAAGCCCACACCGATCAGTGATAAGGAAGCCGCCCAAATACTTGAGAGAATGGAGCAGGGTAAAAATAAGCCAAAACCAAAGTATCTTTTTTCTGTGGGTGATGAAGTCCGTGTAGTTGACGGCCCTTTTACAAATTTCAATGGTACTGTTGAGCAATCCAATCCTGAAAAAGGAAAAGTTAAGGTCTTTGTGAGTATCTTTGGCAGGGCAACACTGGTTGAACTTGATTTCGTCCAGGTTGCAAAAATTTAAATTTTACAGATTATTCAAATGTGTTTCAGGAGTAGATGAAAATGGCTAAAAAAATGATGGCGCAGATAAAACTGCAGGTTGAGGCCGGTAAGGCCAACCCTTCTCCGCCAATTGGTCCGGCTCTGGGTCAGCATGGTGTTAATATAATGGATTTTTGCAAGGCCTTTAATGCTAGGACTGCCAATGATGCTGGTTCCATAATACCCGTTGTTATCACTGTGTATCAGGATAGAACTTTTACTTTTATTACTAAAACTCCCCCGGCTTCAATGCTGTTGAAAAAGGCAGCTAAAATTGCAAAAGGATCTGGCGAACCCAATCGAAATAAAGTGGGTAAGGTAACCCGTGATCAGCTTGTGGAAATAGCGAATATAAAAATGGAAGATTTGAACGCTTCAGATGTTGATGCTGCAGTATTAATTATAGCGGGCACGGCGAGAAGTATGGGGTTGGAAGTAGTTTAACAGCTAAAGGAGTGAGTGATATAAAATGCCGAAGCATGGTAAAAAATATATGGAAGTATCTAAAAAACTTGACTGGGAAAAACGTTATGATTTTGAAGAGGCATTGGGGCTCTCACTCTCTTCATCCTATGTAAAGTTCGATGAGACCGTTGATGTGGCAGTAAGGCTGAATGTTGATCCGAGACATGCGGACCAGATGGTTCGCGGTACAGTTGTGCTGCCTAATGGTCTTGGTAAGGAAGTGAAAGTTCTCGTCTTTGCAAAGGGTGAAAAGGAAAAGGAAGCTGAAGAAGCAGGTGCTGATTTTATTGCCGATGATGAGCTTGTAAATAAGATTAAAGATGGCTGGTTTGGATTTGACAAGGCTGTTGCAACTCCTGATATGATGGGTACAGTTGGTAAGCTTGGCAGGATACTCGGTCCACGCGGGCTTATGCCCAATGCTAAAACCGGGACAGTGACCCTTGACATTGCAAGAGCTGTAAATGAGCTCAAGGCCGGTAAGATAGATTTCAGAGTGGAGAAAGCAGGTATAGTTCATGCGCCTGTTGGAAAAGTCTCCTTTGGAGCTGAAAAACTTCTTGAAAATATAACGGCATTTATCAGGACAATAATTGCCCTTAAACCTGCATCAAGCAAAGGAACCTATCTGCGGGGTATTACATTGTCAACTACAATGGGGCCTGGAATTAAGATTGACCCTGTGCTTGCCGCAAAATATTAAAGTTTGTTTTAAAATTTAGTATTACCTGTCATAGACAGTAGGTGCATATATAAAATGTGCATAATCGGTGATGCCGGCCTGCCGAGGCAGAAATAATGCCTTAGTTGCACAGCTGGCACCTCTTAAAAATAATTTGTAAAGGAGGTGTTTCTGTATTGAATTTATCTGAAAAAAAAGAACTGGTACAGCTTCTTAATACCCGGCTTTCTGAAACTGCGATTTCCATACTTGTCAATTATAAAGGGCTTGATGTTGAGTCAATGACAAAATTGAGATCTGATTTAAGAAATGAAGGTGTGAAGCTTAAAGTTGTTAAAAATACCCTTCTTTCCATGGCTTCCAAGGGTACTGATTCAGCTCTTATGGAGGATTACTTTTCAGGGCCTAACGCAATCGTTACATGCAGTGATGACCCTGTATCACCTGCGAGAATCATTGCTAAGTTTGCTAAAAGTAATGACAAACTCGGGATTAAAGCCGGGGTAATGAATGGAAAAGCTCTGTCCCCTGAGGAGATCAAGGCCCTTGCAAAACTTCCAAGTCGTGAAGTGCTCTTATCCCAGCTGTTGTCAACCATGAACGGCGTTCCAACGGCCATGGTCAGGGTTCTTACTGAAGTTCCGAGGTCGCTTCTCAATGTGCTTAATGCAATTGAAGATCAAAAAAAAGCTGCATAGATTAATTTGTTTATTTTATTAGTTAAAGGGCTTATAAGCTCTTTAATAGTTTTTATATAAGGAGAAAAAAATGGCTGATGTAACTAAGGATGATGTTGTTGATTTTATTGCGAATATGAGTGTTCTTGAGCTCTCAGAGTTTGTAAAAGAGCTTGAGGATAAATTTGGTGTTTCCGCTGCTGCTCCCGTAGCGGTGGCAGTTGCAGGTGGTGCAGGAGAGGCTGCTGCAGCTGAGGAACAGACTGAATTTGATGTGATTCTTGAATCATGCGGTGATAAAAAAATAGCGGTAATTAAAGAAGTAAGAGCTATTACAGGATTGGGGCTTAAGGAAGCTAAAGGTCTTGTTGACGGGGCTCCCAAAGCAGTGAAAGAGGGTATTGCAAAAGACGAAGCAGAAAAAATCAAGGAACAGCTTGAAGCAGCTGGTGCTCAAGTTAGTCTTAAATAGTACTTTGCAGCCTGTAACTACTTGAAAAATAGGCATAAAGCATATATTTGATGCGGAGATGTGATTAGGAATAATCATGCCTCCGCTTTCACGGTTATAATAACCTATATTTATTGGAGATACCATGGTCGACAGCCTTTTGGCAAACAAGCGTATAAGAAAAGAATTTGGCAGTAAGACCAGAACTGTTGATATTCCAGATCTCATAGGGATGCAGCGTACTTCTTTTGAACGTTTTCTTCAAAAAGAGGTCCTTCCTGAAAACAGAACTGATACAGGTTTACACTCGGTATTTAAATCTGTCTTCCCTATTAAGGACTTTACAGGGACATCCTCCCTTGAATATGTATCCTATTCACTTGGCGAATCAAAACATTCTGTAAAAGAGTGTGTAAGCCGCGGTATGACTTTTGAAATTCCTGTTAATATCACCATAAGGCTTGTTGTTTATGATTTTGATAAGGAAACTGAAATATCATCCATTCGTGATATTAAGGAACAGGAAATTTATTTTGGCACCATACCTCTGATGACAAAAAAAGGCACATTTATTATAAATGGTACAGAGCGTGCCGTTGTAAGCCAGTTACACAGATCATCAGGTGTATTTTTTGCCCATGATAAAGGCAAGAAACATTCCAGCGGTAAAATAATCTATTCAGCAAGGATTATTCCTGTCAGAGGTTCCTGGATTGACCTTGAAATTGACCATAAGGATATCGTAAATATACGCATTGACAGGAGAAGGAAATTCCCCGTATCCATTCTTTTTAAGGCTTTTGGCTACACAAATGAGGATATTTTAACCTTTTTTTATAAAAAAGAAAAAATTGTGAAAAAAAACGGGTCTTTTTTTAAAGAATTCAATTCTTCAAATTTAAAAAGACACAGGGCAAGTTATGATATAATAGATCCTGATTCAGGTGAAATTGTAGTAAAAAAAGGCCGACTTTTTACAAAACGCGCTTTAAAGCAGCTTGAGGATTCCAGTCTTAAATTTATCCCCATAGGAGAGGATGAAATAATTGGTAAGCCTGTTGCCGAGACCATTATCCATCCTGATGAAGATGATTGTATTGCAAAAGCCGGTGATCTTATTGATAAAGAGGTTTTAGATGCAATAAACAAATCAGATATTTCTCAGTTCAGCCTTCTTTTTGTTGACAGTTACAGCTCTGATTCCATGAGAAAAACTCTTGTTGTTGATAAAGTTGTTTCAAGAACTGAAGCTCTCATGGAAATTTACAGACGGCTTCGACCCGGCAATCCGGCAACACCTGAAGTTGCCCAGGATTTTCTTGATCATCTCTTTTTTAAGCCTGCTTATTATGACCTCTCCAATGTTGGCAGGCTTAAACTTAATCACCGTCTTGGTATGGAAACAGGGATTGACGTCAGGACACTGAGGAAAGAAGATATTCTTCTTACCACATCAACTCTGATTGCACTTAAGGATACACAAGGCGCAGTGGATGACATTGATCATCTTGGGAACAGGCGGGTCAGGGCTGTGGGAGAACTTCTTGAAAATCAGTACAGGATAGGGCTTGTCAGAATGGAAAGGGCCATAAAGGAACGGATGAGTATGCAGGAAGTGGATGCAATGATGCCCCATGATCTTATCAATCCAAAGCCTGTTTCTGCCGTTGTCAGGGAGTTTTTCGGAACAAGCCAGCTTTCCCAGTTCATGGACCAGACCAATCCCCTTTCCGAAACAACACATAAACGCCGTTTAAGCGCTCTTGGACCGGGAGGTTTAACGAGGGAACGTGCCGGATTTGAAGTCAGGGATGTTCACCCCTCACATTACGGCAGGATTTGTCCCATTGAAACACCTGAAGGTCCTAATATCGGTCTGATTGTTTCTCTGTGTACATATGCAAGGGTTAACCCGTTCGGTTTTATTGAAACTCCTTACAGGGTGGCAGAGGATGGTGTTGTATCCAATGAAATCAAGCATCTTTCCGCCTTTGAGGAAGAGGATCATCCAATTGCCCAGGCAAATGCAGTGCTTGATCAAAATGGAAAATTGTTACGCCCCCTTGTCTCCGCCCGTGTCGGTGGTGAGTTTGAAATGGTTGGAAACAAAGATATTGAGTTTATGGATGTTTCCCCTAATCAGCTTGTTTCTGTTTCAGCCTCTCTGATTCCTTTTCTTGAAAACGATGATGCAAACAGGGCGCTTATGGGCTCCAATATGCAGCGCCAGTCAGTTCCTCTTATGACGAGTCAGGCACCCCTTGTAGGCACTGGGATTGAAAGTGTCGTGGCAAGGGATTCGGGTGTGGCAATAGTTGCAGAACATGACGGGATTGTTGTTGATGTTGATGCAAGGCGGATAGTCGTCAGGAATGATGATCAGGAAAATGAATTGTCCAGTCAGGTTGTGTCAATCTATAATGCTGCTAAATTTGTACGTTCCAATCAGAATACATGCTTTAATCACAGGCCCATTGTAAAAAAAGGCGAACATGTAAAAAAAGGCCAGGTGATAGCTGACGGTCCTGCCACTGAAAAAGGAGAGCTTGCACTTGGTCGTAATGTAGTTGTGGCTTTTATGCCATGGGGTGGCTACAATTATGAGGATTCGATTCTTGTTAGCGACCGTCTTGTTCGTGACGGTGTTTATACCTCCATTCATATAGAAGAATTTGAAGTTGTTGCCAGGGACACCAAACTTGGCAAGGAAGAAATTACCCGTGATATCCCCAATGCCGGTGAGGATGCATTGAGAGACCTCGATGACAGTGGGGTTATAAGGCTTGGCGCTGAAGTTAAGCCCGGTGACATCCTTGTTGGTAAGATAACACCCAAGGGGGAGACTCAGCTTTCACCGGAAGAAAAACTTTTAAGGGCTATTTTTGGTGAAAAAGCAGGTGATGTTAAAGATACATCTCTGAGAGTTCCTCCGGGTGTAAATGGTATTGTTATTAATGCAAAGGTGTTTTCAAGACGTGGTCTTAACAAGGACGACAGGACAAGAGCCATAGAGGATTATGAAATTGAGCTTCTTGAAAAAGACAGAGATGACGAAATAAGAGTTATAAATAAAGCGGTAAGAGAAAAATTGGAAGAGATTCTTCTTAATTCAACTCTGTCTGCACCCCTTAAAAAAGGTAAGACCGTTCTGATTCCAGCCGATACCATCGTAGAAAAAGGGCTTTTTGCCGGAATTTCGGTTTCCGATCTTACAGGTATTACAATAGATGATCCCATTGTAAGTGAAAACGTTCAGCTTATACTTGAAAAGGCTCAGCAACAGATAAAAAAAGCTCGGGATACCTTTAACGGGCGTGCTGCAAGATTTGAAAAAGGGGATGACCTACCTCCTGGTGTCCTGAAATTAATCAAGATCAATGTAGCAATGAAACGTGTATTATCCGTGGGTGACAAAATGGCAGGCAGGCACGGTAACAAGGGTGTTGTCTCCAGG
This sequence comes from Desulfobacteraceae bacterium, assembly GCA_015486915.1. The sequence continues at coordinate 6,503 of WFQS01000403.1, read as the reverse complement.
ATTCTTCCTGTGGAGGACCTTCCATATTTTGAGGATGGAAGAACAGTTGACATGGTATTGAATCCACTTGGGGTTCCTTCCCGTATGAATGTAGGCCAGATTCTTGAAATTCATCTTGGATGTGCCGCAAGAGGGCTTGGCCGACAGATAGATGATTTGATAGAGGACATGAAACTTGACGAGCTGAAACAGAGAATTAAAAGAATATTTACAACACCTCCGTTAAAAAAAGAGGTAGATCTTGTTAAGGATAAAAAGGAATATGATTTTGACTCTCACTATTCTTTGGAAAGTTCCATGCCAGAACCCGTTAATGTTGAGGAGCAGGAGTTCGTAAGAGAAATTGATCTTATGGACAATGATGAACTTTTACGTTTTGCGTCCCGATATCGTAATGGTGTACATATGGCCACCCCTGTTTTTGACGGTGCTTCTGAAGAGGAAATTAAAGCTCTTATCGAATTTTCCGGACTTGACAGGTCCGGCCAGTCAGTTCTATACGATGGACGTACGGGAAAACCATTTGATAAACCGATCACCGTTGGAATCATGTATATGCTCAAGCTGCACCATCTTGTTGATGATAAACTTCATGCACGCTCAATAGGTCCATATTCTCTTGTTACGCAGCAGCCACTTGGCGGGAAGGCCCAGTTTGGCGGGCAGCGTCTTGGTGAAATGGAAGTCTGGGCAATAGAGGCTTACGGGGCTGCTTATGCTCTCCAGGAATTTATTACCGTTAAATCTGATGATATGGCCGGAAGGACCCGGATGTATGAAAAAATTGTCAAGGGACAGAATGTACTTGAGCCTGGTATACCTGAATCGTTCAGGGTTCTTACCAAAGAGCTGCAGAGTCTGGGGCTGGATATAAATCTTATAGAAGGGAAAAAATAGAAGGAGAAGATTTTGGAAACTATATACGATTTCTTCGCCAAACCGAAGGACCCCCAGATTTACAAAGGGGTTAAGATAAGTCTGGCTTCATCAGATCAGATCAGGGAATGGTCCCATGGTGAAATTAAAAAACCCGAGACGATAAATTACAGGACATTTAAGCCTGAAAGAGATGGTCTTTTCTGCGCAAAAATATTCGGTCCCACAAAGGATTATGAGTGTAATTGCGGTAAATATAAACGCATGAAACACAGGGGTGTTATCTGTGAAAAATGCGGGGTTGAGGTGATTCAGTCCAAGGTGCGCAGGGAGAGGATGGCTCACATTGAGCTTGCCTGCCCTGTTTCACATATCTGGTTCTTGAAATGTCTGCCCAGTAAAATTGGTAATGTGCTTGATCTTACATTGAAAAATCTTGAAAAAGTTCTGTATTTTGATTCGTATATTGTAATAGACCCCAAGGATACAGGGCTGACAAAACTTCAGCTTTTATCCGATGATAAGTATTATGAAGCAATAGACGAATACGGCCCTGAATTTGAGGCTGGTATGGGTGCAGAGGCAATTTTAAGACTTCTTGAAGAGGTCGACCTTGATGTTGAATATAAAACGTTGAGAGAAGATATTGCTTCAACAAAGTCTGTTGCCAAAAGACAGAAAATGGCAAAACGACTTAAAGTGATCAATGCGTTCAGAAGTTCCGGAATAAGTCCCACAAGAATGATTATGACGGTTCTTCCGGTTATGCCTCCTGATTTAAGACCGCTTGTGCCTCTTGAAGGCGGCAGATTTGCCACTTCTGATCTTAATGATCTTTATCGAAGGGTTATTAACCGCAATAACAGACTTAAACGTCTTGTTGACCTGAATGCTCCTGATATTATAGTAAGAAATGAGAAAAGGATGCTTCAGGAGGCGGTTGATGTTCTTTTTGATAATGGACGTCACGGCCGGGTTGTTACTGGAACTAACAAAAGGCCGCTTAAATCCTTGAGTGACACTTTAAAGGGTAAAAGGGGGAGATTCCGTCAGAATCTTCTTGGAAAAAGGGTTGATTATTCAGGGCGTACAGTTATCACAGTCGGGCCATATTTGAGGCTTCACCAGTGTGGACTTCCAAAAAAGATGGCACTTGAGCTGTTTAAACCTTTTATTTATAATTATCTTGAAAAAATGGGTCATGTCTCCACAGTGAAAACTGCAAAGAGGATGGTGGAGCGTGAGGATACAGAGGTGTGGGATGCTCTTGATCATGTTGTAAGGGAATATCCCATCATGCTTAACAGGGCGCCCACCCTTCACCGTCTTGGAATCCAGGCCTTTGAACCGGTTCTCATTGAAGGTAAAGCACTTCAGCTTCATCCTCTGGTATGTACTGCATTTAATGCAGATTTTGATGGTGACCAGATGGCTGTGCATGTGCCCCTTTCCCTTGAAGCGCAGATTGAAGCCAGGGTGTTGATGCTTTCCAGTAATAATATTCTTTCCCCGGCAAACGGACAGCCGCTTATTGTTCCTACACAGGATATTGTTCTGGGAATTTATTACATAACACGGGCCGTAAAGGGCAAACCCGGTGAAGGAACACTTTTTGCGAATCCAGGAGAGGTGCGGATAGCTTTTGATGCCGGAGTCCTTGATCTGCATGCAATGATAAAAGTAAGGATAGATGGTGAGGTTTATGAAACAACTACCGGCAGGATTCTTTTGTGGGAAATTATTCCCGGAGACACACTGCTTTCGTTAAGCAGGATAAAAATCGACGAAAAGGACGTTGCCCTTAATGTACTTGCCGATCTTAAGGCCGGTGGAACCACGGATGATATTCTTGGAACATATTTTAAGAAAGACCTGATTCCGGAAACCACCTCCACCGGAATTCTCACCAGAAAAGAATTTGCAAATGCTTTTCTCGTTTCTGAAATTGCAGCAACTGAGCTGTTCAGCTTAAAGGAAGGGCAGTTCTCCGATGTGATCCGATCCGAAGGTGTTTTTAACATTTTCAGAGTTGATGAAAGAAAAACCACTATTCCTTTTAATTTATTAAACAGATTGATGGGGAAATCGGAAATAAGGGAACTCGTTGACTATGCATATAGAAATATAGGTGTTAAGGAAACTGTTGTTCTTGCGGATCGTTTAAAAGATCTTGGTTACACACAATCAACACTTGGTGGGCTTTCTATTGCCATTGATGATATGATAATACCCGCAGAAAAGTGGAATATCATAGCCCAGTCGGAAAAAAGTGTCAATGAGATTAAAAAGCAGTATTCCGAAGGACTGATAACCCAGGGAGAGAAATATAATAAAGTTGTTGATATATGGGCAAAGAGTACGGATGACATAGCCAATGCCATGATGGAGGCCATGAAGAATCCGGCTTCTGCCGGTAAGGCCGGCAAGAAAGCTGAATCCAATGGAGAGGCTTTGAATGCTGTTTATATGATGGCGGATTCCGGAGCAAGGGGAAGTAAGGACCAGATGAGGCAGCTGGCTGGAATGCGCGGGCTTATGGCCAAACCTTCCGGTGAAATTATTGAAAATCCAATTACTGCCTGCTTCAGGGAAGGTTTAAGTGTACTTCAGTATTTTATTTCAACCCATGGTGCAAGAAAGGGTTTGGCTGATACTGCATTGAAAACTGCAAATTCAGGTTACCTCACCAGAAGACTTGCAGACGTTGCCCAGGATTGTGCGGTTGTTGAAGATGACTGCGGAACTGTAATGGGTGTTGAGGTGGAACCCCTTCGTGAGGGTGGCGAGGTTATTCAGAGCCTTGGTGAAAGGATTCTTGGAAGAGTTACCCAGAAGCCGGTTCGTGACCCCTATAAAGATGAAATTATTGTTGATAAAAATGTAGAGCTTGATGAAGCGCTTGTTGCAAAAATTGAAGCTGCCGGCGTGACAAGTGTTACAATTCGTTCTGTCTTGACCTGTAAATCAAGAAATGGAGTCTGTGCTGCATGTTATGGTCGAGATCTTGCCTATGGTCAGACAGTGGAAATAGGGCAGGCTGTTGGAATAATGGCTGCCCAGTCCATTGGAGAGCCCGGAACACAGCTTACAATGCGTACTTTTCATATTGGCGGTACTGCAAGCAGAAAGGTTGAAGTTGCAGAAATCAGAGCAAGGGTGGCCGGAATTGTAAAATTTAATGATGACCTCCACATTGTTAATACTGCCGATGACAAACAGATAGTAATGAACAGAATGGGGGGAGGATTTTCCATTACAGGTCCTGACGGAAGAGAAAGATCCAGGGAAACCGTTATTTATGGTGCTGCCATTCTTGTAAATAATGGTGATTCCGTTAATGTAGGAGATGCTATTGCAACCTGGGATCCATTTACAACCCCAATTTTAACAGAGGTGGATGGTAAAGTCAGATTCACGGATATTATAGTGGGCAGTACAGTCCAGGAACAGATTGACCCGGTCACAGGCAAGGTGAGTCGCACCATAATTGAAGGCAAAGTTGCAGATGTCAGGCCGAGAATTGTTATTAAGGATGATGACGGCAAAATTGTTAAACTGCCCGATGGCTCTTCTGTTGCATCTTATCTTTTACCAACAAATGCAATCCTGATGGTTGACGAAGATGATCAGGTAAGGGCAGGTGATGTCATAGCAAAACTTCCCAGTGCTACGACTAAGACCAAGGATATTACAGGCGGTCTCCCAAGGGTTGCAGAGCTTTTTGAGATCAGGAAGCCCAAAGAGCCGAGCGTTCTTACAAGTATTGATGGGTATGTTACTGTAAGCAAGGCCACAAAGGGTAAACAAAAGGTTATAGTAACTCCTGCCGATGTCGGGGACAAAAAAGAATACCTTATTCCCAAGGGACGTCATATAATGGTGTATGATGGTGATTATGTAAAGGCTGGAAGTCCGTTGATCGGAGGGAGCGCTAATCCCCAGGATATTTTAAATATCAAGGGAGAGGTTGCGCTTGCAAGGTACCTAGTTGACGAAGTACAGGAAGTTTACCGGCTCCAGGGTGTAAGAATCAATGATAAGCACATTGAAGTTATTATCAAACAGATGATGCGCCGTGTTAAAGTTGTTGATGCAGGGGACACCGATTTCATTCCCGATGAACAGGTTGACAGGACTATTTTTGCGGAGACAAATAGGGACGTAGTTGCCAAAGGCGGGAAACCTTCAAGGGGTGAACCTCTTATTCTCGGAATTACAAAGGCATCTCTTGCAACTGACAGCTTTATTTCTGCAGCCTCATTTCAGGAAACCACAAAGGTTCTAACTGAAGCGAGCATGCATGGAAAGGTTGATTCACTCAGGGGATTAAAGGAAAATGTAATTATGGGAAGGCTTATCCCTGCAGGTACGGGGTTTTCAGATTATAAAAATATAGATGTGAAAACATCCGGGTTGTCCGAGTCGTGAGTATTAAAGAAAAGGCTTGACAAATTTGGTTAATTAAATAATAATTAAACATTTTGTCGTACATGAAAATTTCGGAATAATTCCACAAGGAGTTTATTAGAATATGCCGACTATTAATCAGCTGGTGAGAAAAGGAAGAAAGAAAATTTTAAAAAAGCAGGGAACACCTGCACTTAAGGGCGGGCCGCAAAAACGCGGGGTATGCACCAGGGTGTATACATCCACTCCCAAAAAGCCGAATTCGGCTTTAAGAAAAGTTGCAAGGGTTAGATTGACAACAGGAATGGAGGTCGCAGCGTATATTCCGGGTATGGGACATAACCTTCAGGAGCATTCAGTTGTCCTTGTAAGGGGTGGAAGGGTAAAAGACCTTCCAGGCGTTCGTTATCATATAGTAAGGGGTACGCTGGATACATTGGGTGTTGAGGACAGGAAACAGGGCAGGTCAAAATACGGAACTAAAAGGCCAAAATAATCAGAGGGTCCTTATTTGTGGATTGCCTGGTATATTGTAAACGGGTTAAGGATTTGGTGTAATATGGCAAGAAAAAAAATTGTATCAGGATATTCAACTGCAGGCATCAGCCAGGAAAATCGTCTTGCTGGCAAATTTATTAATTGTGTGATGAAAGACGGCAAGAAATCTGTTGCTGAGAGAATTTTTAATGATGCTTTGAATATTGCAGAAAAGAAAATTGGAGAGCCTGCGCTGTCGATCTTTCAGAAGGCCGTCGATAATATCCGACCTTCAGTAGAAGTGAAATCAAGAAGGGTAGGGGGATCAACTTATCAGGTGCCCACTGAGATTAAACCAGCAAGGCAGACCGCACTTGCTTTCAGATGGCTGCTTAAGTACAGCAGGTCCAGATCAGAGAAAGGAATGGCAAAAAAATTGGCGTCTGAATTGTTAGATGCGTATAATGAACGAGGCGGCGCTGTAAAGAAGAAAGAGGATACACACAAAATGGCCGATGCAAACAAAGCATTTGCTCATTTTAGATGGTAAAATAGTTTTACAAAGTCCTGTTAATATTTCAGGGAGGAATTAACGAAGATGGCAAAAGAGAAATTTGAGCGGACTAAACCGCATGTGAACATTGGGACCATAGGCCACATAGATCACGGAAAGACAACACTGACGGCAGCAATTACCAAACATGCGCATGCCCTTGGATTTGGTGATTATGTTGCTTTTGATG
>WFQS01000402.1 GCA_015486915.1 Desulfobacteraceae bacterium | reverse complement strand
GTGTTCATATATTTTTATGATTACTGGAGACAGACGCGGTTCTGTCCCCATATGACTTAAGGAGAAAAAAATGACCAATAAAGTAACGGGTTCTGTTGTGGTTGTCGGTGGCGGAATTTCCGGCATGCTCTCAGCACTGGATCTTGCAAATTCCGGGTATTATGTTTATCTCGTAGAAAAGACTCCTTCCATAGGAGGAGTCATGTCCCAGCTTGATAAGACATTCCCCACCAATGACTGCGCAATGTGAATTATCTCACCTACACTGGTCGAGGTCGGCCGGCATTTAAACATTGAACTTGTAACTTATTCTGACATTGAATCCATTGAAGGAACTCCGGGTAATTTCAAGGTTAAGATTAAAAAACGTGCACGCAGTATAAATCTTGACCGCTGCACCGGATGTGGTGAATGTGTTGAAGCGTGTCCTGTTACACAGCAGACTGCAGCAGCATGAAATTATTGCTGTATTTTTAACGATTAATTTTAAGAAAATTAAACGAAACTGCTTGAAATTTTAACCCGGACAAAAAATAATCACCACAATTTTTAACGGAAGGTTTTTATGGCTATAAAAATAAAAATTGAATCTGATAAAATCCAGGAAATAATTAACCGCCATAACTCAAATCCTGAGAACCTGCTTATGATCTTGCAGGATATAATGGAAGTATATAATTATGTTCCACCGGAAGTTATCCCTGTTTTAGTAAAAGAGCTAAATATAAAACCAAGTATGATTTACAGCGTGGCCACGTTTTATAAAACTATTTCCCTTGAACCGCGCGGTAAACATATAATTAATGTATGCACCGGAACTGCCTGTCATATTCTCGGGGCGGAAAAAATAAAAAGTGCATTTAAGGAAAAACTCGGAATTGAAGAAGGACAGACATCGGAAGACGGAATGTTTTCCCTTGAAAGTGTACGCTGCATAGGCTGCTGTGCATCGGGTCCTGTTATTACTGTTGATAAAAAAATATATGGTGCTCTTAATCATTCCAAGGCTCTCGAAATTTTGGAAACTTATGAGAAACCTCTAAAAGAGTGTGAGGCATAAGGAGGTTAAACAATAATTATGACAAGATTTAATAGTGTTAAAGAGTTTCAGGAATACAGAGAATCCTTGAACACAGCAAAAAAGAAACAGACAAGAAGAATGATTTCACTCTGTTCCGGTTCAAGCTGCAGTGCCTATGGTACACCCGGAGTTTACGATGAGCTGGTCAGGGAATTAAAAAAACAAGGCCTTGATGATAAATTTGAGGTTAAACTGACCGGATGCCATGGCTTCTGTGAAAAAGGTCCCATAATGGTGATTCATCCTGAAGGGATATTTTATTCGCAGCTGAAAAAAGAACACATGGCTGAGATTGTCGAAAAAACCCTTAAAAACGGTGAATTGATTAAACAGCGGCTCTTTAAAATCGAAGCAACAAAGGCAAAGGTTCCCCTTGAAAAGGACATCCCTTTTTATAATCTCCAGGAAAGAATAATACTTGGCAGCAACGGTATCATTGATCCTGCAAGTATTGATGATTATATATCGGTTGGAGGTTACGCCGCCCTTGAAAAAGCCCTGTCTGAAATGACACCTGCCTTTATCATTGATGAAATAGGCAAATCCAAACTCAGAGGAAGAGGTGGAGGTGGTTTTCCAACGGGAATTAAATGGAAAACCTGTGCAAAGTTCAAGGGGCCAAGATATATAATATGTAATGCCGATGAAGGAGACCCGGGTGCCTACATGGACAGAAGTGTTCTTGAAGGCAATCCCCACAGTGTATTGGAGGGAATGATCATAGGTGCTCTTGCAATAGGTGCTGAGCAGGGCTATGTGTATGTACGCCACGAATACCCCCTTGCCGTTAAAAATCTTTCAATTGCTATAGAAAAGGCAAATAAATATGGTCTTCTCGGAAAAAATATTCTTGGATCAGGTTTAAACCTTGATATTTCAATAAGCAGGGGCGGAGGCGCTTTTGTATGCGGTGAATCCACAGCCCTTATGTCCTCCCTTGAAGGAAAGCCCGGAAGGCCAAGGGCAAAATATGTACATACCGTTGAAAAGGGTTTCAGACAAGGGCCTTCAACCCTTAACAATGTTGAAACATGGGCAAATGTTCCTGTAATCATAAATAAGGGAGCTGACTGGTACAACAGCATCGGAACAGAGCACAGCAAAGGAACAAAAATTTTCTCTCTTGTGGGAAAAGTTGTAAATACAGGGCTTGTGGAAGTTCCCATGGGAACAAGTCTTAGAAAGATTATTTTTGACATAGGCGGTGGGATCGCAAAAAAGAAAAAATTCAAGGCTGTTCAGACAGGCGGCCCGTCAGGTGGTTGCATTCCCGAGGAGTTCCTTGATACTGAAGTTGACTTTGACGAACTTGTAAGGCTTGGGTCAATCATGGGATCAGGTGGTATGATTGTAATGGATCAGGACACCTGCATGGTTGAAGTTGCAAGGTATTTTGTTGAATTTTTAAGGGATGAATCCTGCGGACAGTGCAATCCCTGCCGTGAAGGTTTAAAGCAGATGCTTGATATCCTGACACGAATATGTGAAGGAAACGGAAAGGACGGAGATATTGAACTCCTTGAAGAATTAGGGGAAACCATCCAGAAATTTTCATTATGCGGTCTTGGTACATCTGCTCCAAATTCAGTTTTATCAACAATCCGTTATTTTCGTGATGAATACGAAACACACATAAAAGATAAAAAATGTCCTGCAGGAGTTTGTAAACCTCTTTTCCATTATGAGATAGATGAAAACACCTGTACAGGCTGTGGCCTTTGTGCGAAAAAATGTCCCCAGGAAGCTGTAACAGGGAAGAAAAAGGAACCACACAGCATAGATCAGGAAAAATGTATAAAATGTGGAATTTGTTACGATTCATGTAAATTTAACGCAATCGTTATCAAATAATCATATCAAGGAAAATATTTATGATCACTTTTAAGATTAATAATAATGAAGTTCAGGGCGAAGAAGGCCAGTACATACTTCAGGTAGCACAGAAATACGGAATTGAAATTCCAACCCTGTGCCATCACAAGGCACTGGAACCTGCGGGTATGTGCCGTATGTGTACCGTTGAGGTTTTTGACGGCAGACGGACAAAATTTGTTACCTCCTGCAACTACCCCATATGGGAGGGAATGGAGGTCTTCACTGACACGGATGCTGTGCACAAGGGGCGCAGGCTCATTGTTGAAATGCTATATGCAAGATGCCCGGATGTTTCTCTTTTAAAGGGACTTGCTGAAAAATATAATATTGAAAAACCGCGTTTTCCTTTGGGAGATGATGATTGTATTTTATGCGGCCTTTGTGTCCGCATGTGTGAAAAGGTTGGAAACAGCGCCATAAGCCTTACGGGACGCGGTCTTGACATGAAAGTTGACACACCATTTCATATCCAGAGCGATGTGTGCATGGCATGCGGTGCATGCGCTTCTGTCTGTCCCACAGGCCATATAACCCTTGAAAAAATCAAAAAAGAGTTTACAAAACAGCATCCCATTCCTATTCCATCTGAATATGAACTGGGACTTAAGGGAAGAAAGCCGATTTATGTGCCATATGCGCAGGCGGTTCCCAACAATCCGGCCATTGACCGCGATGTGTGCATGCATTTTAAAACAGGCAAATGCCAGGTGTGTAAAGATATCTGCCAGATGGATGCCATTGATCATACAACGGAAGATGAGATCATTGAACTTGATGCAGGAGCTGTGATACTTGCACCGGGTTTCACCCCCTTTGATCCTTCGGATCTCGACAATTACCAGTATGCCCAGCATCCAAATGTCATGACATCCATGGAGTTTGAAAGGATTCTTTCCGCATCAGGACCCACAAACGGTCATTTGACAAGGCTTTCCGACAATAAAGAACCAAAAAAAATAGCCTGGTTCCAGTGTGTTGGTTCAAGGGATATGAACAGGTGCGATAATAAGTACTGCTCTTCAGTCTGCTGCATGTATGCACTTAAAGAAGCTGTTATTGCAAAGGAACATGCAGGAGATGAACTTGACTGCTCGATTTTTTACATGGATATCAGAACACATGGCAAGGATTTTGAAAGGTATTACAACAGGGCCAAGGAACAGGGAATACGATTTATCAGGAGCCGTGTCCATACTGTAAATCCTGACCATGATTCAGATGATCTTATTATAGATTATGTCAGTGAAACAGGTGAAAAGATCGAAGAAATTTTTGACATGGTGGTCCTTTCCATCGGCCTTGAAATTTCACCTGAAACCATTGAAATGGCAAACAGGCTGGGTATTGACCTCACCGAAGGCAATTTTGCAGCGACTTCAAGCTTTACTCCTGTTGAAACCAGCAGAAAAGGCGTTTTTGTATGCGGTGCCTTCCAGGGGCCAAAGGATATTCCACAGTCAGTTGTGGATTCCAGTGCTGCAGCAGCCGTTGCAGGAGCAATGCTGAGCTCCGGGCGTAACACAACTACAAAAAAAGAAGAAATTATTCCTGAAACCAATGTTGTTGGTGAACGTCCAAAAATTGGTGTGTTTGTCTGTAAATGCGGGTCCAATATTGCAAGCGTGGTGAACGTTCCGGAAGTTAGGGATTATGCGGCAAACCTGCCCTATGTTGAATACACTGCTGACAATCTCTACTCATGTTCCCAGGATACCCAGGACGGCATGGCCCAGATCATCAAGGCTAAAAATCTGAACCGTGTTGTTGTTGCATCCTGCACACCGAAAACACATGAGCCTCTTTTCCAGGAAACCATGCAGAATGCCGGTGTTAACAAATATCTCTTTGAGATGGTAAATATCAGGAACCAGGATTCCTGGGTTCATAAAAACACCCCTGAACTTGCAACTGAAAAGGCAAAGGACCTTGTAAGAATGGCCGTTGCCAAGGTCGCATTAATGGAACCCCTTGAAGAGGCGGAACTGCTTGTTAACCCCGTTGCAATGGTTATAGGCGGCGGGTTATCAGGTATGACCGCTGCAAAAAACCTTGCCGAACAGGGCTATGTTGTCCACCTTGTGGAAAAAATGGGTTTTCTTGGAGGCAATGCAAACAATCTTTATAAAACCTTTCAAGGTGAAAATGTTCAGGAAAAGCTGTTATCCCTGATTGATGAAATTAAAGGCAACGACAAAATAAAGCTTCACCTTAATACAAAGCTTGAAGATGTTGAAGGTTTTGTGGGAAATTTTAAATCAACTCTTGTTTCCGATAAAAATGTCATGGAACTTGACCATGGAGTTGCCGTAATCGCAACGGGCGCATCTCAATATGAACCTGATGAATACCATTACGGCGAAGATGAAAGGATAATCACAAGTCTTGATCTTGACAGGAAGTTCATAGATAACAACCCCTCACTCAAAGACCTTAACTCAGCGGTTTTTATCCAGTGTGTGGGTTCAAGGGAACCACAACGACCCTATTGTTCAAGGGTGTGCTGTACACATTCCATTGAAAATGCCCTTGAATTAAAGAAAATAAACCCTGAAATGGATATTTTTATTCTTTACAGGGATATAAGGACATATGGAGAAAGGGAGTATCTGTATCAGAAAGCAAGGGAAAAAGGTATAATTTTTATCCGATACTCACTTGATAACAAGCCTGTGGTTAATATCAACGATAAAAAAATATCAATTACCATAACGGATCATGTACTACAGCGTCCCCTTGAAATTGAAACGGATCTTATAACCCTTGCAACTGCAATTGTTCCGTACAGGGATGAAAAACTTGCTAATTTCTTTAAAGTTCCCCTTAATGAAGACGGGTTCTTTGTTGAAAAACACGCAAAACTCGGGCCGTCGGAATTTGCAACGGACGGGGTGTTCCTCTGTGGAATGGCGCATTATCCAAAACCCGTTGATGAATCAATTGCACATGGACAGGCCGCAGCATCACGTGCTGTAACACTGCTTGCAAAGGAAACCATCCATACAAGCGGTACTGTTGCAAAAGTAAATTCCGTTTTCTGCAGTTCCTGCGGCGTATGTGTTTCAATTTGCCCGTATTCTGCCCCGTCATTTGAAACTGAAGGCAGATTTGCAGGAAAAGCCCGGATTAATCCAGTGCTGTGCAAGGGATGCGGACTCTGCGTGGCATCCTGCAGATCGGGCGCTATTCATCTAAAGGGATTTGATACTAACCAGATTTTTGCCCAGATATCTGCTTTAAATGAAGCGTAGAATGGAAAGAATATTATTTGTGCGTAACGTCTGAAGATTTCAGGTTACAATGAAATATGGAAGTTGCGCTTTGTTATACAGCACTTTTTTACAAACAAAGGCAAAAAACAGAAATCGAGAAATATAAAATATAAAAGAGATGTCATAATTCTCTTAATGAAACATGATAAAGGAAATACAAAAAATGACTGAAGGAAAAACAAAAATCGTTGCTTTTTTGTGTAACTGGTGCAGTTACGGTGCGGCAGATCTTGCCGGAGTCAGCAGGCTGCAGTATCCTTCCGACATCCGTGTCATCAGGATACCGTGCACAGGAAGAATGAGCCCGGAATTTATTTTGTCTGCATTTAAGGAAGGAGCAGATGGTGTCTGGGTTTCCGGCTGACATCCCGGAGAATGCCATTACCTGGAAGGTAATTACTATGCCAGACGGAAATTCGCCCTCATGGGAAATCTTCTTGAACATATTGGAATTGAAAAGGACAGGCTTCACTTTTCCTGGATATCCTCGGCAGAAGCAACCAAATTTGTGGAGGTTGCAAAAGAGGTAACAGAAAGTGTCAGAGCTCTTGGTCCCAATAACAGACTTGTAAAAAAGTTAGGCTGAGGGGTTAAATTTTATGGATAGTTTAACAGATAAAATCAGGACACTGTGCACCGGTCTTTTAAAGGACGGGAAGGTTGACATGATAGTGGGCTTTAAAAAAGGAACCATACCAATGTCAAGCTGCCCCTGTGTTGCAAGAACCCTGGAGCAGGCAAAAGAATTAATCTGGGACAGCAACTGCACATTAAATCTTGCCAATTATCTTACAAACAGAAAAGAAAAAATTGGTGTTGTTGCAAAAGGATGCGATTCCAGAAATATTGTGAATCACATCATTGAAAATAAAGTGACAAGGGAAAATCTTTACATTATTGGTGTGCCCTGTGACGGAATGGTTGATAAAAGAAAAATCAGATCTCTTTTTAATGATGATATCACCTTATTTTCGGAAGAAGGTAATAAACTTTTTGTGGAAACTGCATCTGAAAAAAAAGAACTTGATAAACAGGATTTTCTCAAAGACAATTGCACAACATGCATTCACAGAAATCCTGTCATTTATGATGTACTTGCTGCAGATCTTGTTGAAGAACAAAAGATTGAGAATCGATTTGCAGATGTCATTAAAATAGAAAATATGAGTTCAGATGATAAATGGAATTATTTCAATGATCTTATCAAAGACTGTATTCGCTGTTATGCGTGCAGGAATGCATGCCCTCTGTGCTATTGTCCCACATGTTTTGTGGATGAATCAAATCCCCAGTGGGTTGGCAAGGGTCAGGATATAAATGATGTAAGAACTTTTCATCTTTTACGGGCATATCACTGTGCAGGAAGATGTACTGACTGCGGAGCCTGTGAAGAGGCCTGCCCCATGGATATACACGTGAGAGCTTTTACAAGAAAACTTGTTAAGGATTCCTATGAAATTTTTGACTGGGAACCCGGTCTGGACCCGAATAAAAGACCTGCTCTTGATACATTTAATCCTGATGATCCTGATGAATTTATCAGGTAAGTGCTCTGGCAGATTTTAATTTTTTAAATCCGCCCACGACAAAGCATGAAACTCTCACCACTGTTTATCGGATAGTTTGAGTTTCCTATGAAAAAGAGGACAGTATTATGAAAGTCATAAAAATTGACAAAAAGAACTGGACCGGAGGGATTGATAAATCAAGGGAAAATTATCAAATTTTCGGTCCTGTTAAAGATAAAAAACATTTTGTTTTTAAAAAGCTTAACTCTAAAGAATATCCGGATATGGAAAATGCACTTTCCGTCCTTTCTCCAAAATCCATACTTTTCCCGCAATCTGAAAAAATACTTGCCACATCCCTTGATGAATCACAGGATGATCATCATATAATGAAACGAGTTGATACAGATTATTCACCAAGGGCTGTGATTGGTATAATGCCCTGTGATGCAAAGGCTGTACAGCTTGTGAAATTAAATTTTGACACTGATGATTACAGGGATCCATACTGGTGCGATGCATATGAGGCAACAACTTTTGTGGGACTTGCCGTAAACAAACCATCTATTTATGATTTTACACTGTCAATGGGCTCCGGACCATTTGCAGAAGAGGGTCTTGACGTTTTACTTGTTGACTGCAAAGATCACTTTCTTGCCAAAGTGCTGTCTGAAAAAGGAGATGCCTTTCTTAAAGCGGCAGGTTTTACAAATGAAGCAGATGCAGATAAATCAGCGAAACTGATAAATGAGATCAAAAATAAAGCTGAAAAAGCCATTGACGTAGAAAAAGTCAAGACTGAAAAACTTAAGGAAAAATCCCTGCTTGAACTGCACGGGGCTTCCTTTTGGGAAGATTTAAGCTTTTCATGTATCAACTGCGGAACGTGTACCTTTGTATGCCCCACATGCTGGTGCTTTGATATCCAGGACGAAACAAAGGGGAAAAAAGCCGTAAGATTTCGTAACTGGGACTCCTGTATGTTTCCTCTTTTTACCCTTCACGCTTCAAGCCATAATCCAAGGGCTGAGAAGGTGCAGAGAGTACGCCAGAGATTCATGCATAAACTCAAGTACTTTGTGGATAAATATGATCAGGGCACCATGTGCGTCGGATGCGGCAGGTGCGTTGTCCATTGTCCCGTGAACATTGATATTCGTGAAATTTGCAATACTATGAACTCCTATGAAGCAGAGCAGGCATAGAAAATGACAAAAAAAATATCAATAGAATTAAAAAGATCACAGGAGTTAAAATGAAAAATCCTTATATGCCATATCCGGTTCGAATTGATGATATTCAGGTTGCAACTGAGGATAGATCCCTTAAGACATTTAAATTTGTATTTTTAAATAAAGAGGATGAAGAAAATTTTTCCTATCATGCAGGTCAGTTTGCAGAGCTGTCCATTCCGGGAAAAGGAGAAATTCCCATTGGAATTGCCTCCTCTCCAACGGAAAAAGGGTTTGTAAAATTTACTGTATTTAAGACCGGTGTTGTAACTTCTTATCTTCACAATATGAAGGCAGGTGATATAATGGGTATCAGGGGTCCCCTTGGCAACTGGTATCCCTGGGAAATGCTGGAAAAAGGCAAAAATATTGTTATAATTGGCGGAGGTTTTGCTTTTACCACCTTGAGATCATCCATTATTTACATGCTTGATCCTGCTAACAGATCAAAGTTCGGGACCATTGATGTGATTTACGGATCAAGATCGCCCGGCATGCTTTTGTATCAAAATGAGCTTTTTGAATGGGAAAAAAGAGATGATATCAATATGAACATCACAGTTGACGGAACCGATGATCCTGACTGGAAATACAATGTGGGTTTTGTTCCAACAATTGTTGAAGAAAAAGCGCCCAAGGCTGATCCTGACACCTATGCAATTATCTGCGGCCCCCCTATAATGATAAAATTTACCCAGCCGGTTCTTGAAAAACTCGGTTACAGGGATGACCAGATCATAATGAGTCTTGAAAACAGAATGAAATGCGGCATAGGCATGTGCGGAAGATGCAATATAGGCAAAGAGCTTGTGTGCAGGGACGGACCGGTATTTACTCTCGAGCAGTTAAACATGACTCCGAAAGAGTATTAATCTCTAAAAAACAGTAATTTGATATTGACAATGAAGAGTATGTAAGATATTGTGCACAAATGCAAAATGTGAAGATTAGACGGTCAGTCTTAACTCATAGCAAAAATAATTATTTTTTTACAGGAGGTAGTATTAATGGCAAGTGTAGAAATGAACGGCAAAACTTTTGAAATAGATGAAGATGGATTCCTGCTTGATTATAAGAGCTTCAGTGAGGAATGGGTTGAGTATGTAAGACAGCAGGAAGGTATTGAGGAGCTTAATGACGAACATAAACAAGTAGTTAAAATTCTTCAGGACTACTACGAAAAAAATGGTATTGCTCCCATGGTTCGTGTACTTTCCAAGCTTACCAAGTTCAAACTCAAACACATCTATGAATTGTTCCCGTCAGGACCAGGTAAAGGCGCATGTAAAATGGCCGGACTTCCTAAACCTACAGGATGTGTATAATATTATTTTTGTATCATTAGTAAGATAGGATTATAATCTTAAAAAAGGCCCTGTATATAAAAATACAGGGCCTTTTTTATTGTTTAATTTTTATTGTTTAGCAGGTCAATTATTATGCCGGACATTGATGAAATTGATAAACGGATAATCAACAGTATCCAGTCCTCTTTTCCCATAGTATCAAGACCATATAAAAAAATTGCAACAAGTCTTGATCTTTCGGAAGATGAAGTGATACGCAGAATCAAACATCTTAAGGATAATGGATATATCAGGAGGATAGGCGGAAATTTTGGGCCTGGTAAACTTGGTTTCTGCAGTACTTTATGCGCAGCCGTGGTGCCGGATGACAAACTTGAAATGTTTACAGAAACAGTTAATGAATATTCCGGTGTAACCCATAATTATATGCGGGAACATGAATATAATATCTGGTTCACTTTTATAGCTCCTTCATCTGAAGATATAGTGAAAAGCCTTGAGGAAATATCGAAAAAAACCGGGGTTAAAAGTATTCTTAACCTTCCTGCCACTGACATATTTAAAATAAGCGCACAGTTCAAGGTATGAAATCTTCTGTAAGACTTGCCCTGGTATTACAGAACTCCATTCCGGGCAATACTGACAGAAACCTTGCAGTCTGCCTTGATTTTGCACACAAAGCTGCAGCATCCCACGCTTCAATTGTTGTTTTTCCTGAAATGAATATCACAGGCTATCTGTCCGGAGAAGAGATTAAAACCTCTGCAGATACCATACCAGGTAGAGTTTCCAGCTCCCTTTCAAATTCGGCAGTAAAAGAATCCATTACAATTCTTGCAGGTATGGCTGAGAAAAATGATCATGGCGATATTTTTGCATCACATGTTGCTGCTCTGCCTGACGGTTCTGTCTTTGTTTACAGGAAAATTCATACAGCTCCGCCTGAGAAAGCCGTTTTTACAAAGGGAAATAAAGTGGAAATCTGCGATGCACTTGACTTTAAGTTCGGAATCCAGCTTTGCTATGATGCACATTTCCCTGATCTTTCAAAATCAATGGCAGTAAAAGGAGCAGATATAATATTTATTCCACATGCTTCTCCAAGGGGAACACCAGAGGAAAAATTTGACTCCTGGATGCGTCATTTAACAGCAAGAGCCTTTGACAATGGAATTTTTATTGCTGCATGCAACCAGGTCGGGGACAACAAAAAAGGACTTTCGTTTCCAGGAGTTGCCGTTGTCATCGGTCCGGACGGAAATATTCTAAAAAAACATTTATCCATGAGTGAGGGGCTGTTTCTAGTTGATATTGAACCAATCATGCTTGACAGGGTAAGAAATCATAAAATGAGGTATTTTCTGCCCAACAGGAGAAAGGATTTATTCAGTATTTAATTTCCGAATTTCCGTAACCGTCACATGATTCAGACAATGTCATTAGTGTTTTGTTTTGTCCCTGCGAAGCTGGATATATGCATTTTTGATAGCAGTGTACGGATCTATTGAACTGTCCTTTAATGTTTTATAATCTCCAAGTTTAAATGATGTGTTGTTAATTTTATCAAAACCGCTTATGCCGATGGATAATGCATATGGATTTACATAATTTACAGGTTTTAAGAAAGCGTCGCCCACATAACCTGTAAGGTCACGTAAAGTAAAAGG
Source organism: Desulfobacteraceae bacterium (assembly GCA_015486915.1). Next base: position 4,065 of record WFQS01000402.1, on the reverse strand, counting down.
GCCTAATACAGGCAGTACAATATAAAATCCTTCCCCAATGGAATATGATCCCAGAGTCTGACCAAGATCTTCATCAAAATTTTTTAATTTGAAAATCTTCTGGGCAGGTCGTCCAAATCCGAGACCGCCTGCAGAAGAATTCATAATAAAAATGGTAAGCTCTGATCCTGCTCCTGAAAATTTTCCCTGAAGGATAGAGTTTACAAATCTGACAGGAAATAAAAGGTTGTAAAAAAAGTTCTTTATGTCACTGCGTACAATAAGGGGAACAGCTGTTTTATACCCTTGTGTTACAGGCTTTATCAGCCAGAAATACAATTTATCATTGAACTGATACATCCTGTAATTAAACCGGTAAAGCGGATCAGGCACTGTTTCATTATTCTGTTGTACTGCATAATCTTCAAAAAGCCCGTCACCTGAATTGTTATCTTCGGCATAAACTGACGCTGTAAAACAAAATATACTGAATATAATAGCAGCAAACAAAATAAATAAATATTTATTTTTCATTTCCCCACCTTTTTTTTAAGCTCAGAAATTATTTGTTCAGGAGTTTCCATAAATTTATTCCTGTATTGAGCCCTGTAATTTGATACAAGACTGACACCTTCAATTTTAAGGTCATAAATTTTCCACTGCCCCTGTTTTCTTTTGAGCATCCTGTAAATTACGGGGGTTATGATCCCGTTATGCTTCACTTCAGTTACGATATCGGCACGGTTAATACCTGATTTTGTCGGGGGAAGCATCGTTGTTTTAATATATTGGATAGAAATATCATTAATACTTTTTCTATTGAGTTTTGCAAAATAGGCCTGGGCGATGAGATGGGAAAAATATTTACTGAAATCATTCCTTTGTTTTTTAGAAAATCGTCTCCAGTTTCTGCCAAGCACCCCCCTGGCAAGAGCCATGAAGTCAAATGTAGGTTCGCATTTATCAAATAATATTTTCTGTAAAATTTCCTGCTGAGATTTTCCTTTATAAGCAGGATTATTTAAAATGGATATGCTCTGATTTACGCAATGCTTTAGTACAGCTTCAGGGCCGTTATCAGAAAAAATAGGTCCATTAAAAGCATCAGCAGAAACTTTACCGGCAAAATCACCCATTGATAAGAGTATTAAAAGAAAAATACAAAACGACAATATTTTTTTTAATTGCTTTTGTTTTTTAAAATCAGTTTTCAACGATCAATTCCTTTTTTAAGATACCTGTTAATATAACGGCCATGATGCAGATCTGAACAGCGTTACTGCGCCTCACAAAATCAGAGATTTTGACAAACATAAAAATAGCATCAGTTAAGTTACTATGTCAAAAAAGAGCTCTATCTTATAAAAAATATCACTATTTATCTTTATTTCTACTGAACATGTATTTTTTTACAAGCCCCTCAATGTCAAGGGCAGATTCAGTATTAAAAATGGTATCGCCCGGAGCAAGAGTTTCATCTGATGCACCTGGAGACAAGCTAATATATTTATCTCCGATGATGCCGGATGTTTTTACCGATGCAATAACATCCTCGGAAAGTTTTATTTTTTTATTGATACTTAATTCTACCTTGGCAAGGAGTTTTTTAGTATCAAGAACAACCGAGGCCACCCTGCCGATTTTAACCCCTGCCATTTCCACGCTTGCCCCTTTTTTCAGGCCGGCAACCGAACTGAAATATGCGAAAACAGAATAATTATCCCGGGTTTTAAGCTCCCCTATTTCCGTTACAAGATAGGCAGAACAGACAAGTCCTATTATGACAAAAATGCCAACATATAATTCAATTGTCCTTTTTTTCATTTTATTACAAATCCCTGAAATCTACTTTACCATTAATAAAAGAATTTACCCCTTCTATATCAGATTTTAATATATCATCGGGGCTTCCCTGAAATAATATCCTGCCGTTATCAAGCATGATTACCCTTTGGCTGATATCAAAAATTTCCGGTATCTCATGACTTACAACAACCCCGGTAAACCCGATCTGCTGCTGGTATTCCTGTATCATTGAATGTACAGCATGCTTTCGCACCGGATCAAGACCAGTTGTGGGCTCATCAAAAAGAACTACATCCGGATCTGTGACAAGAGCACGGGCAAGAGCAACTCTTTTTTTCATCCCTCCAGAAAGTTCAGCCGGAAATTTATCAAATGTGGTTTCAATCTCAAGCTGTTTCATTCTCATCATGACCTTCTCCCTGATTTCATCCTTTCCAAAGGATGATTTCTCGCTTAACGGAAGGGCAATATTATCAAAAACATTTAAAGAATCAAATAAAGCATTTTCCTGGAACATATAGCTCAATTTATTTATAAAAACTTTTTTTTCTTTTTTATTCATATGGGATAAATTTTTTCCAAAAATCAGAATATCTCCTGAATCCTGTTTCATAAGCCCAATTATGTGTTTTAAAAGTACACTTTTCCCGCATCCGCTTTTTCCAATGACAGCGGTAATTTCGCCTTTAAATATTGAAAGGTTCACACCTTTCATTACATGGTTGGAACCAAAACTTTTTTTTACATCAATAAATTGAATAAGGGGTTGTTTCATAAAATTTTTATAAAAGTAAAAATGTTATTATATAATCAAATATAAATATAAGTACACATGAATCCACTACTGCCGTTGTTGTTGCAACACTTACTCCTTTTGCTCCAAATCCTCCACCTTTCTGCAGATGAGTGAAAAAACCCTTGCTGCAGCATATGGTTGTTACAACAATTGCAAATACAAGGGACTTTATAAATCCTCCTGTAATGTCAGACATTACAATGCTGTCCTTTACCTTGTACAGATACATTCCGGGATTTGTCCCCATGAGACAGGGGCCTGTGAGAAATCCTCCGAAAATTCCAATTAAATCAAATATAGCTGTTAAAAGTGGAAAACTGATTATGGATGCCACAATCCTCGGACTGAAAACAAATCTGACAGGGTTAATATCCATGGTTTCAAGGGCATCAATCTGTTCGGATATTCGCATTACACCAATTTCGGCAGCCATTGCAGATCCTGCCCTTGCCGTAATCATAATGGCTGTAAGCACAGGTCCGAGTTCTCTGATCAAAGAAAGGGCAACCGCAGCTCCAAGGGCACCTTCAGCACCAAACTTCACAAGGCTGTAATATCCCTGCAGTCCGAGAACCATGCCGGTAAAAATACCTGTCAGCATGATAACCAGCATTGATTTCATACCAATAAACCATGTATGCTCAATAATTTTATATATCTGAAAAGGAAAAACAAATATCTGAATAACACCATTGAGAAAAAAAAGAGTTATCCTTCCAAGGCTCTGGATGCCGTTTATTGTAAATTCTCCGAGATTTTTAATGTTTTCTAAAACAAAATTAAACATATTTATTTTTTACCGCGAAATTAAACGTTATTATCAATTAAGATAAAAATTCTAAAAAACCTGCAATTTAAATTTATTACGCACAAAAATCCAATAATGATCAATATCAGCAACACATTTAATATATTACATTTGCATAAAAAGTAAAACCCTTAATTTAATCATTGCAGAAATACTGAACTGTATCATGGCGGTTTATAACAAAGAGGTCACTTTTAATAAAGTAACAAATGCTTTTTTTATTTTCGTTAGAATCTTTGGTTCTTTTCAAGCGCTGTAACGCAGTTCAGAGTCGCATCATGGCGGTTATACAGTTTAAAGGGTATCAAATTAAAAGGCATCAAAAATCAAAAAACGCAAATTATCGGCTGTATATAGAATATATGATTAAGCAGGCAGGAAGTTCAATCCCACAATTTTAATTTTGATTTTAATTCCAAAGAGTTCAGATGAAGAATTTGAGGAAGAAACTTTACAAGTTCAGGATTCTTTTTTAAAAACTGATTCTGAAATTTAATTTTCATATTTCCAATTCTGTTATAGTCATCCATTGCGCCTCTGTATCTTAGATAATATGCATCGTAATTATCAAGTGCCACTGGTACTCTTCTGCTGATTTTATTAAAATTTTTAAATGTATACTGCAAAAGTGCTTCAAAGGTATCTAAGTATATTTTTAGTTTTTTAAGATAAAGTG
>WFQS01000401.1 GCA_015486915.1 Desulfobacteraceae bacterium | reverse complement strand
ACACCGTTAAACTGAAATTTGTCAAAAAGTTGTTTTAAAAGGGATGAATCACATATATCACCATGTATAAAAGTGTACCTTGAATCTTTTGCAAGTTCCATGTGGTTCATGGGGTTACCTGCATAGGTCAGGGCGTCCAGATTAACAATGTGCCAGTCTTTATACCTGTTATATGCATATTTAATAAAATTTGTTCCGATGAACCCGGAACCGCCTGTTATTAAAATATTTTTCATATTGATTCCATTGCTTTGTCAATTGATGATTTAATAAGAAGCCGGATAAATTTTTCAGGATCATGGGAGCGCACAATGCTTTCTCCCACAAGAAAATTGCATATTCCAGTTTCAAGTACCTCGCTGATATCTTCCTGTGATGAAATTCCGCTTGCCGCAACCGGAATATGATCTTCGGTAAAAAGGGATGCAAGCCTTTTTGAAACACCAAGGTCTGTTTTAAGGGTCTGGAGATTTCTATTGTTTATCCCTATTATTTTTGCATTACAAAAGGCCGCTTTTTCAAATTCCATTTCAGAATTGATTTCAACAAGGGGCTCAAGATGAATTTCCCGGCACAAACTTATATAATCCCTTAATTGTTCCTTTGAAAGAATTGATGTTATCAGCAAAATTGAATTTGCTCCTGCAGCCTTTGCCTCGAAAATCTGGTATGAAGAAATTGTAAAATCCTTTCTTAATACAGGAAGGGATGTCGATTTCCTAACCTCTTTGAGATCTGACATGCTTCCCTTGAAATAATTTTTTTCCGTAAGGACAGAAACAGCCCGGGCACCAGCTTTTGTATATTTTTCTGCAAAAGCTGCCGGATCAAGATCAATTTTAATATCCCCTTTTGAAGGCGAAGCTTTTTTTATTTCAGCAATAATACCGATATTTTCCGGAGATGAAATTTTCAGTGCCTCCCCGAAATCAGGGCCATTCTCCTGTGATTCAGCATCCTTTCTCACTGTATTAATGGAAACTTCTGCTTTAAGTTCTAACACCTCTTTTTTTTTTATTTCCACTATTTTTTTCAGAAAACCTGTTACAGCCATTTAAGCGTTCTCCCACATGAATTTGAAGCGTTGATCAACACTGATTTTAAATGCATTTAGATCCTGACTTGGACAAGCCGGAACCAAAACGAATATTATAGTTCTTTTGCCAAAAACACGAAAATCAGAGATAAGAAACTGATTAATCATCTCAATTTAAAACTGCAATGGTGACAAACAATTTGATTTTTTGTATTTAACCGTTTTCCTGTGTAAACTCAATAAGTTCCTCAAGCTTTTTCATGGCTTTGCCTGAATCTAAGGATTGTTCAGCCTGTTTGATTCCGGTTTTCAGATTTTCTGCTGCTCCTGCCGCAACAAGGGCTGCTGCAGTATTAATCAGGACAATATCCCGCCTTGGTCCTTTTTCCCCTTTCAGTATGGATCTTGTTATCCTGGCGTTTAAGTCGGCATCTCCGCCTTTTAAGGATTCAGGATCAGCATATTCATCAAAAAAATCAATGGGGTCAATATCATAGGTTTTTATCATGCCTCCCTTTAATTCAGAAACCCTTGTTGGCGCACATACTGTAATTTCATCCATTCCATCGTGGCCGTGCACCACAAAGGCTCTTTCTGCGCCAAGAAGTTTAAGAGCTCTTGCAAACATTTCCGTAAGCTTAGGTGCAAATACTCCAAGGAGCTGGTAACGCGTTGCAGCGGGATTTGTAAGGGGACCCAGCATATTGAAAATACTTCTTATTCCAACTTCCTTTCTTGCCTTTGCAGCATACCTCATTGCACTGTGGAATTTCGGGGCAAACAGAAATCCAAGTCCTATTTCATTGACAGCCTCTTCAACAATTTCAGGATCTGTATCGATTTTAACACCGAGTTGCTCAAGGACATCGGCACTTCCGCATTTACTTGAAATGCTTCTGTTGCCGTGTTTGGCAATGGTGATGCCGCATCCTGCAACCACAAGGGCCGTTGTTGTTGACACATTAAATGTACCCGACGAATCTCCTCCGGTCCCACAGGTATCCACAACAATCTTTGAAACAGTCTGGATTTTTGCAGCCTTTCTTCTCATTGTAAGCGCTGCTCCTGCAAGTTCTTCAAAGGTTTCTCCCTTTGTTGCAAGGGCAGCCATGAACGCACCTGTCTGGGCATCTGTTATGCTGCCTGAAAAAATATCAGACATCATGGAGGACATATTCTCCTTTGTCAGATCTTTTCTTTGAATAATTGTGTTTAAATTTTCTGTAAAATTCATCTTTATTCCCCTTTCTGCTTCAGGATCAAATTTTCTGCCTGAAGATCAAACGTTTCCGGCCGAAGGCAGGATATTTGAGAACTGGTATTCTTCAACACTTCTGCCCTTAGACAATTCATAATCGTTCTCGCCCCATTGTTCAATGGTGAGCCAGAATTTTTCCGTATCATCGGCATAGTCCCATTTAAACATCTCCCTGCCTGAACTGTCATTGTCTTTATAATACAATGCCCCTCCTGTTTCACTTAAGAAATACTTTTTATCCTCAAAAACAATTGTGTCAGGAGGATCGTTTGACGCAGCCAATCTTTTTTTTACCATGGGATCAAGGCTTTGAAAGGGAAGTTTCCTGCTGACCGTCCAATAATCCTCATCATCTGCTTCCCTTTCAAGATAAACAGTATCATCATGGGCAGCAAGCTGCCATTCATAGCTTATATCTCCTGATCCCCAGTCATACCTTCCCGTGGAAACAACTTCCCATGTTTTCAGATCATAATCCACAAAATAGCCGTTTTTCATACTGGCAAGGGTAAGGCCTGAAACAGGATCAGGTGATACGTTTTTTTTCTTTTTAAAAAAATCTGTAATGCCCATTATTCCACCCTATGTCAGCTCTGTAAAAGCCCCATCCTTTTTTTAAGTTCCATAAGGCTTTCCGATGCAGGGGCTGATCCTGCACCTCCAAGTGCCGCATCTATCTCATTGTCAACGGAATTTTCCTGGCCTGCAATATCACCGTATGCCTCGGCAAGAGCCTCATCTTCTTCAACCTTTGCCTTCATTTTCTCCAGCATGGAAATTGTTGATGAAGAATCCATTTTTGCAAACTGCGAATTAATTTTTTTCACAGATGCAGCGGTTCTCGCTCTGGCTCTCAGTGTAATAAGGTCATTTTCATACGAAGTTATTGTTGATTTGAGTTTATTTACCTTGGATTGAAGTTCATCTGCCCTTTTTTCATGCAAAGATGCCTCATTGTAGAGTTTTTCAGCCTCTGCCGCACTTTCTTCCTTTTTACCAAGAGCCTTGACAGCAAGGCTTTCAGCTTCAGCCTGATCAAGTTCGCCCTTTTGTACTTTCTGGAGCAGGAGCATGGCTTTTCGCTCATAATCCTGTGCCATATTTTTTTTCCTGTCTGACTCTTTTCTTGTTCTTATACTGATTCCCTTAACTTCTGCCAGACTTGTCATTGCAGCCGTTAAATTTTCCTTTAAATCCCTTATACCCTGCTCTGTCATTTTCACAGGGTCCTCCATCTTGTCAACAATTGCATGGGCCTGGGACTGCCCGACCTTAAAAAGTCTATTAAAAAATGACATTATTGCCTCCATTATGTATAACTTAAAAGTTCCGTTCCATATTCTGAAAGAGCAAGACTCAGTGCGTGGATTGAGCCTTCCAGTTCATTTCTGTCTAAATTTTCAAGCTGCAGTGTATCCCTGAAAATAATATATTTTTCATCCTCATCAAGTGCAAAGGCGCCGTGCACGAGTTCTCTGTTAAACTTAAGCAGGCGTTTATACAGAGCATCTGTTTTTTCAGGGACATTCATTATCACCTGCTCAAGAACAACAATGGGTTCTTCACAGTCTATGATCATATTTTTAATCCCGTTTGCCTCATCTTCAACAACGACAAGTTCCTCTTTTTCATCCTCATTAATAATTGAGATATTCATCTCATGCAAAAACCTTTTTACAAGACTGAATTTATCTTCCATGTCTTTTTTGTCCTCCATAATTTAAGTTAATGGATTTAACTTCCGGACTTCAATCTATATGAGAACAGCCAGGCCGGAAAATTACGTGGTTAATTATAGAACCATTTACTTTTATTTCAAATTTTTCAGGTTCATGCAAGCTAAATCACTGTGACGGTCATGAGGCCGTTCCGGATTTACCCGGATTTACCCGGATTAAACCGGAAAATTGAAAATTCTAATAAAATAATTATAATAATATAATGGCATTTCCTTGAAAAGCGAGTGAATCAGTGATAATTTACGCCTGCTTTTTATATTTTTAATATGTATTGAATCTGAAATTAGGGAACTGGAAGAAAATAATATACGTATATTGTGCAGTATTTTTGTTCGTTTTCAAGGCGTGATGACAGGTGCATAGTCGAACTATGTGCCTGTTATCACAACAGAGAAAACGGGCAAAAGGGCAAACAGGATGCGTAAATTATTTTT
>WFQS01000400.1 GCA_015486915.1 Desulfobacteraceae bacterium | reverse complement strand
CTTGGGCAGACAACAACAACCGACATACCGGATTGTTCTTTTTCAATGCAGAAATCTGCAAGGGGTTTTAACAGGTTTTCCTTATGCCCTTCATTTTTAAGTTTTGCAGAGAGAAAGGAATTATCCTCAAAAAAGGAATTCAGTTCGATAATTTTACGGTTTTTACTTGTTTTACTGGCTTTACTTGTTTTACTGGCTTTACCGGTTTTACTGGCTTTACTTGTTTTAGAGGTATTCTTATTGTTTTCAACTTTGCCCTGATTATCATCATTGTTGTGGCATGCACCCTGTCCTATGATGTTTAAAGGCCTTATTGATACAGGATTTTTTGCATAAAGTAACGATTCTGCATCTTTCCATTTAAGATAAATGGATTCAGGTGATACGCATAGCTTGTTCCGTGATTTTGTATTTTCATAGTTCAATATGGCTTTTTTTTCAAAATCTTCTGCTTTTGTTTTCAGTTCACCTGGCATATCAAGTAAAACAAGCGCGTTTTCAGGTATATAAGTAAACAAAGAATCAAGTTCAGGGTAAACAATGGAAAGCATGCTTTCAATACCCGGGAATCTCCCCTCTTCCCTTAAAATTTCCACGTACTCCCGAAGCTTTGCCGGGCTTAATTCAGCCTGTGCCCCCGCCTTTCTAAGTCTTGTCATAATGTGCGGGAGAAACTCTTTTTCAAACACAGCTTCACTTGCAGGAAGAATAATGGTTTCACTGATTTCGGAAGTTCCCCTTTGCGTTATTGGGGAAAAATACCGCATGGATTCCACATAATCACCAAAAAGTTCAATCCTGACGGGATGGGAAAAGCCCGGTGAAAATATATCGAGAATACCTCCACGCACTGAATAATCTCCCGGTTCTTCAACAAGAGATGTTTTTAAATATCCTCCTGAATCAAGCTTTGCTATCAAATTATCCCTGTCGATTTCATCGTTGCTGATGACAATTTCGGTAAAATCGGATAATTTCTGTTTTGGCATCATTTTTTGAAGCAGGGTATCAATATAAGTGACAAGGATATAAGTTTCTTTTGTATAAATCATCCTGTACAGCGTTGAAATTCTTTCAGCACTTGTTTTGCCGTGATAGGAGAGTGAACTGAATGGAAGTATATTATAACCTGGAAAATAAAAAATCCGGGAACTCTTTTCAGGCATAAAAAAGGCAAGATCATCCATGAATCTCAGTGCATCTTTTTTTGTCGGCAATACAGCAATAACAGGACAATCAAGTTCAGAAAATATTTCTGCACCAAGATACGCCTTTTCAGATCCGTTGATTCCCGTCAGATCAACAGGTGTTTTGCGTGTTTTAATACTTTTAAAAATATTTTTAATCATTTTTCTCTTGATTTTAAATTGTATAAGATTTAATTGTAGTAAATTTTTTTTCGGCCGGCGTAACTCAGATGGTAGAGTAGCTGATTCGTAATCAGCAAGCCAGCGGTTCGATTCCGCTCGCCGGCTCCAGTTTTATCGCGTTTTATCGCGACATTATTTTTATCCCGGAATTATTTTTACCTGGGCATTCTTTTTACTTGGGCATTCTTTTTACCTGGGCATTATACAGATATGCATATTTCCCATTCTGCTTCATGAGCTCTTCATGGGACCCCTGCTCTTTGCAGATCAGAATAAACCTGAACTGCTAAACCAGCAATCTCATAATATTTGGTATAAGTGCTCATTCCTCTCCTGCAGATTCAAAAATTTAATCTATATCATTCTCATTTTCAAGTTCTATTTCAGGTCCTGCGAGGTGCCAGAACCAAAATAAAAATATGCCCGTAAGCCCCCCTGCCGAATCAGTTAAAAAATCAACGAATAACGGGGTTCTGCCGTCAATGAAAGACTGAGCAAGCTCCGTTCCTCCAGCAATTAACAGAATATTAAGTGCAGACTGCATAAATAAATCCCTTCCTGTGAGCATGGAAAGAATAAAACCAAACACAGCAAAAAAACAAAAATGCCCCACCTTAGATATATTCCAGGGCAGAAAATGACTAATATGAATTGTCGAGCTGACATCTTTCAGCACCTGGGCTTTTATGTCACCGGGCATTGCGGTTCCGATTATTATTGCGATAAAGGATAAAACCAGCATAATCTGAAGCCCCATGTTTTTTTTCCTGACATAATAAGCCGCAACTTTCTGTCTGCCGTCGATCATGTTAGATTTACCGCTGTGCTCTGCAGTTTTTTTATTGTAAACAATACATGCAGCAATTAAAAAAAATGCAAAAACAGCCCATGACAACAGAATAATCCTTTTTATCCATGTGTAAGCCTCTGTCTGCACCACCGGAAAAAGATGGATATTTTTAAGATAAAAAGAACCTGTGCACCGGCTCAATTGTGCTGTTACCGTAAGTTTTTTTACATCATGCTCAATAAAGAAAACTTCTGCATACTTTTGCCAGTCTTTCGTTCCCTTAAAAGCTGTAACGAGGTTAGGTCTGTCCCACCGGTTTTTGTGTCCGTCATTCTGTACCAGCAGAAGCCTTGCATGGTTCCATGATTTTTTGCCTGCAACTACATTCCTGCATTTCATATCTGCCGATAATTCCAAAAAAGAACCGTGAACAAAAGACGGAATATTCTGCCGGATAGTTATACTTTTATCTTTGTCTGATGAAGAAAGGAATAGTCCACTGTCTCTGATTAGTGCTTTTTCGTTATTTACATGTCCTTTTTTCTGGTTTTTATTTTTTGACATATAAATTTTCCAGTTATTGCGCAGCATTTCACTGCCATTTTTTTCATACCTTTTGATGTAAGTATGACAAATAACGGTAACAAGGGAGAGAAAGAGGAAAATAATAATTTTATAATTCAGGTTCACGTTAATCCTGTTCCAGTAACCAATGTGGGGCTTTTTGTAGAATAGGTATCTTTGTGATCAATATCCTGAAAAGACAAAAATTCTGGAAATGATACCTGCGCGACCCGATGATAGTGATAATCTTGTTCAGATCAAGGGGAACCTTTAAAGAGCCGGGGGTTAATGTCATTATTTATCCTAAATTAAAGGAAAATGGTCAGCAATATTCTGTATCAAATCTGGATGTGCTACCGGCCAGAACCGGTCAATACGGCTCTAACTGTGAGAAAAAGGATTTTAAAATCGTTTAACAGCGACCAGTTATCAATATATTGCAAATCCAGCTTCATCCATTCTTCAAAACTTAAGTCGTTTCGATTGGGCGCTATCTGCCACAAACAGGTCATGCCCGGTTTCATGGATAAACGCCTCCGCTGCCAAACCGAATATTCATCAACCTCCTTTGGAATGGGAGGCCTGGGACCCACAAGGCTCATCTCCCCTTTCAGCACATTAAACAATTGCGGCAGTTCATCTAAGCTGGTTTTCCTTAAAAACTGTCCCACATATGGAATAATTCTCGGATCTTTCTTTATCTTGAAAACTGGACCGTCCGCCTCATTCATCTCTTCAAGCTCTTTCTGCATTTCATCTGCATACTCAACCATGGTTCGGAATTTATAAACTTTAAAACGCCTGCCATTGAGTCCCAACCGCTCCTGGGTATAAAATACAGGTCCTTTTGAAATGCATTTAATGGCAATACCAATAATGATAAAAAACGGCAGAAGTAAAATCAAAAGAATTCCCGCAGAAACGATATCAAATATGTTCTTAATTAAAATTTTGCCTTCATTCTGTGGAGTGGACTGCAGTGTCATGTTGTACACACCGAGAAAATCTTCAAACTGAATCGTAGCGATATTGGGCCGATACATCAGGTAATGCAGTTCCCAGTCCGGAATAATCCGAACCTTTATCCCCATACTTTCTGCCAGGGCAATGTACCGGTCACAATTGTCAATTTTCTTTAAAGCCATTGCAAAAATAAGTTCATCCACAGTGTTATTTCTTAAATAATTTTCAAGGTCGTGAATCAGGCCAATAACCTTATACTCATTCACAACGGTTCGCCCAATGGCCTCGGGCTCAGTCTCAAAAGCGCCCAGCACACGGTATCCTGTGGCCTTATGAGCTTCAACCGCCTCAATAACCTGCCGGGCACGGTCCTGACTGCCAACAATTAAGACATTTCTGG
>WFQS01000399.1 GCA_015486915.1 Desulfobacteraceae bacterium | reverse complement strand
CATAAGAATGATAGAAGATATGGATGATATCCCGGATAAGGAAAAAGACCAAAAGAGAAAGACCGGTGAGATAGTTGACTGCCTTGTCAAACAAAACGTTATAAACGAAAAACAGGTGCAGCATGCATTAAGAATAAAGTCAAAGCTTGCATCCGATATTACGCTGCTTGATATACTGGTTGATCTTGGATATTTGTCGGAAAACCAGATTAAAGAAACGCTTCGCAAAGAAAACCTCTCCATAAGGGTGGGAGATCTGCTGCTGGAACTTGGATACATAACAAAAGAGAAACTGAACGCCGCTCTTGAGATTCAAAAAAAGGAAAAACAGAAAAAGAAACTTGGAGAAATACTTATTGAGCATAAATTTCTCAGTGAAAATTCTTTTCTTGAGCTTCTTTCCGTTCAGATGGGGTTTCCCCATATTGAACCGGACATTTTAGAAATTGACAGAGATCTTGCATCTAAAATTCCTGTTGAATGGTGCCGTGCCAACCAGTTTATTCCGATAAAAGAAAAAGATGGCAAAACTTTAATTATTTTTAATGATCCACTTAATCCCTCCAATATTGAAGCTGCCAAAAAAAATTTCGGGCCGGAAATTACAATTGGTGTGGCATCCCTCAGTTCCATTAAAACGGCTCTTGATAAACTGGAAATCAGCCTTAAGAAAAAAGATAAAATCATTGATCAGAATTCAGCCCAGGGTATAGTTGATTCAATCATTGGAAAAGCCCTTATGAGTGATGTAAGTGATATTCACATCGAGCCTTTAAAGGACAGACTGCAGGTTCGTTTCCGTCAGGACGGCGTGCTTGTCCATTATAAAGATTTCCCTCCAAGTATTATTCCCATGGTAACAAGCCGCCTGAAAATAATGAGCAATTTAAATATTACTGAAAAAAGACGTCATCAGGGCGGGAGAATTGTCTTTGAGTACAATGGCAGTGAATTTGCCCTGCGCATATCGTTTTACGTTACGATCCATGGCGAAAAAATTGTCATGCGGATTTTGAACAGAACCAATCAGGTTGTTAATATAGATCACCTCGGCATGCAGCCAAGAATTTTAAAAAAATTTTTGCTGGATGCCGTCAATGTTCCAAGCGGGGTGGTTATTGCTACAGGTCCCACAGGTTCAGGCAAAACAACAACCCTTTTCAGCTGCATCGGCCATATAAAAACCCCCCAGATAAGTATAATCACGGCTGAAGATCCCGTTGAATATACCCTTGATGACATTTCCCAGTGTTCCATAAATCCGGATATTGGCCTTAGCTTTGAAGAAACACTTAAACATGTCGTCAGGCAGGACCCGGATGTGATTGTAATTGGAGAAATAAGAGACCGTTATTCTGCTGAAGTTGCCATACAGGCATCCATGACGGGTCATAAAGTGTTTACCTCCTTTCATACGGAAGACAGTGTAAGCGGCCTTGTCAGACTGATGAGCATGGAGATCGAGCCGTCACTTATCGCTTCAACAATTGTTGCCGTTCTCGGGCAGAGACTTTTAAGAAAAGTGTGTGCCTCGTGCGCAAAACCCCATAAACCGACTCCTGAAGAACTTCAAAAAATGGGATACACCCCTGCTGATACTTCACGGTATCAGTTCCTTAAGGGAGAGGGGTGTCCAAGCTGCAACCATACAGGATATAAGGGTAGAATAGCTGTTTTTGAACTTCTTGTACTCAATGAATTTGTAAGGGATGCCATTTTAAACAGCAGGCCAAGTTATGAGATAAGAAAAATCTGCATGGAAACCGCAGGACTTGTTACCCTTTTTGAGGATGCAGTGTATAAGGCAGCAGCTGGGATAACGACCATCAGCGAGATTTTCCGGTGTGTGCCAAAACTTTTACCACCAAGAGCAATTAAAGAAATCAGAAGATTACAGGGTGTATAATTTATGAAAAAAGAAAAATCAATCATTGATATCCTTAAATCCCAGATGGAAAAGGAAGATTCTCTTCCTGTGCTGAGTAAAAACTCATTAAAGCTCCAGAATGAGATTGCAAAAAACGATCCGAATTTTAAAAAAATAGAGATGATGATCAAGCTTGACCCTTCTCTTACAAGTTACGTTTTGAAAATGGCAAACTCTTCCTATTACCGGGGCCTGGAACAGGTTTCCACCATTAAAGAGGCTATGATCCGGCTTGGCAGAATTGAACTGTGCAATATCATTGTTCAGGCTGTTCATAAAAATAATTTTCAATCCAGTGATCCTTTTATCAGGAAATTTCAGCAGGCACTGTTAAATCATTCTCTTTCATGTGCTGTTGGGTCTTTCTGGACGGCAAAATACCTTGAACTGGAAGATTTGATCCCAAAAAGCTTCATAGCCGGACTGCTGCACGATATGGGAAAACTCTATCTTCTGACTGCCTTTGAAAAAATGAAAGCCGGAAAATTGATAAAAAATTATCCGGCCAATTCGCTCATTGAAGAAATTATTGCTAAACTCCACGCTGAACAGGGATTTGAGCTTTTATCACACTGGAATCTTCCTGAATCGCTCTGCAAAATTGCCGGTGATCATCATAAAGACAAATTTGACCAGACAGATGTACTTCTCGTTCTTGTCAGATGTGTGAACCAGGTCTGTAACAAAATGGAACAGGGAAACAAAGAGGAAGATACTGCACGGATCGCCTCATCCGTCGAGGCCGACATTCTTGGAATATCTGAAATCGGCCTTGCAGAGATGGAAATTGCCATTGAAGACTACCAGGCAAAGTTCAACATGAATTAAGGATCGAAAATTTTATAAGTTGAACAAAACATTAATTTTTGAGCGGGTCCTTGAGTCTGACGTGGAAAGCAGGTGGGAGGAAACGATAACGTGGTTTCACAAAGGTGTCATTTTATTATCATATGCTGAAATTCTGCCGGACTGAATGCAGGAACCTTTAGGATCTGACATCTATTTCCTGACCTTACTTGCATTTCAGCAGGATCACCGGGTTTGGTTTTTGTGTATCCTGCGCAGATTGAGGCTGCCATCTTCACAAGCGGTTCAGATGTTCCTGAAGGTATTAAAAGATCCGGACCCGGCATAAAAGCGTGTTTGATCAGGATGTCGTTTTCTCTGTCATAAAGCTTCATAATATTGTCGTTATCGGACTTTGATCTTCCAACCACGATTTTTGTGTTTTTATCAAGCCTTAAATGACGGCCATGCTTTAAAAGAAAAAGATCTCTTTTATTAAATTTTTTCTGTATAAACATCAGATCTTTTAATTTTTCTGAAAATCCATGATCCGTTAACAGACATCCTCCGGCAGGAGCGGGGTAATCTTTAATACCAAATTGTTCCGCCAATTTTATCTGAATTTTCCGTGATCTGCCTGAAATGGATAAAAGTTTCTCCCGGTTCACAAATCCCTTTTGTTCAGCAATTGTTCGAGGAAGTATTCTGCCGCTCAGCGGGCGGAGTATATAACCTTCAAAACCTGATCTTTTTTCAATATATCTCATGGAATTTTTTCTCTGTGACATGGGACGTTGTCCTGCCACCTCACCGCTGAAAAGAAAATCAAACCCCCTGTTCCGCATGACAACACCTGCCCTTGCAAACATAAGAGCATGGCAATCCATACAGGGATTCATATTCTTACCGTATCCTGCAGGAGGATCGGCAAGCATTTTAAGATATTCATCTGTAATATCTTCAATGATAATAGGTATCCCAGTTGATACGGAAGCTTTCATGGCTGCATCACAATCAAAAAAAGGCGTTGTAAAACTTATCCATGTGACATCAATACCCTGCTGTTTTAAAATCATGGCAGCAAGAATACTGTCAAGTCCGCCGGAGGACAAACCCAGAGCATTTATTCCACCTGATCCATCAGGTCTTAGATCAGAAGAGGACATCATCAGCTATTCTTTTTTCTTTTTCCAGAGTTCACGTGTCTCTTCGAGAATATCATCGATATCATCATCGATATCATCATCAATATCATTTTCAATGTCGTCATCCAGGGTATCATTTTCCCCGCTGGAATCTAATTCTTCATTAAAATCAGGCAGGCCAAATTCAAGGTCATTTTTTTCAACTTGAGTCTCCATTTCCAACTGGACGGACTTATCCGAACCAACCCGTTCTGTTTGATCGACCGTTTGTTCTGTTTGACCGGCCTTTTGTGAGAAGTCTAAATCCTCTGAAAAATCAATATCCGAAGAAGTATCATCACCATCTATATAATTGCCATCTCTGTCAAACATCAGGCTGACAGACATTTTAAGCTCAAGGTCAATTCTAAAGGCAATTTTACCGTCAACTACAACAATTTCTCCCCCCTTTGAATCAAAGGACTTCATATTCAACCTGTTTTTTATGATGCTTTTAACAACATCCCAGTCAAGATCATCTTTTACGGAATCTATCAGATCCATTTCACCTGTTTTTATAATTTCAGGATCGGTAATTCTCATATTTTCACCTCCTGCATGCATCATCTGCAAATTTCAAGTCAATAAATTTTTCAAGATCGATAATTTTTCCTATATTCATCTTGTCATGCATATATCTCTGAATTGTATCAAGATCTTCCATAACAGGATAGAGGTCATCCATTCTTATTGCATGGGGCTGGGAAAAAACTTTTTGAAGAACTGCAGGATTCAAACCAATGCTGCCGTCAGGATCAAGAAATTTTACACCAATATCGGCGGCCCTTGCCTTATCTGCCTCAATATATTGCCCTGTTTCCACAAGAAGGGATACAAATTCATAGGCAGCATCGGGATATTTTTCAATGAAATCGTTCTGCATGGCAACAACACAGCATGGATGGTTATCCCATCTTGTAGCGGAAATAAATTCAAGGTCTCCTATTCCAAGGGTAACTGCCTTTGTAGCAATGGGCTCGGCAACCATAAAACCTGCCACATCTTCATTTTCTTTCATGATACCCGGCATTTTAATGGGAGGAACAACCTCAAACCTCACGTTAATTGATTTTTTTCCGGGGACTCCGGGTTTAAGACCAAGCTCCCTTAAAAATTTATGTGCCAGCATGTGATGAACTGACATTTTATGCGGGATATCAACAACTTTGTATTTGTAAAAACTCTGGAGAGAATCAAACCTGTAATCATAATGTCTGCTTCTCACAAATGTGCTTCCGTTTTTATGGGCAAGCAGGACAAGTCTTATGGGAGAATCATAGGCAAAAAGATCCATGGCAATGGGTGCAAGGACAAAAGCACAGTCAAGCTTGCCGTTTTCCAGTCCTTCCTGTATGGGGTTCCATCCGGGTTTTCGTTCTGTTTTAAGTGTAAAATATTCCGGAGTCACTTCACCCTGCTCTATCCTGTGTTTTAAGGCGCCAAGGGCAAGATGATCCGTAATTTGTATATGTGCAACATTAAGTTCCACTTTTTTACCGGACATCTTCCTTAATTTTGGAGCATCCTGTTCTGTATTTTTTTCTTGTTCCGGGGCAAAGGCTTTTTCGATTGCTTCCTTAATCTGGTCTGCATCAAAGGGTTTGGGGACATGACCATTCCCGCCTGCTTCCATGATTTTAATCTGCTGCCCCTTGTCCGACTGGGCAGTTGCCATGATAAAGGGAAGATCTTTATATTCATCCTTACTTCTAAGCCACTTTAGGAATTCAAGACCGTCTTTATTAGGCATGTTCCAGTCACTTACAACAAGGTCAGGTTTTTCCTCTTGTACTTTTTTGATTCCGTCATTCCCATCCACAGCCGTAACAATATTCTCAAAACCAGCCTTATTCAGGATCTGCTTAAACATCATTCGCATGGTACCCGAGTCATCAACCACAAGAATTTTGATTTTCGGATTTACAGCCATAAGATACTCCTTAATTTGTTTAAATTATAAGGATCGAAAATTTTATAAGTTGAACGAAATTGCTTGTCTTCCGGCCCATCTACTTCGTTGCATCAAAGGCCGAATACGTTGAGTATGCAACCTTTAATGCGCCTTGTACATGGGCCGGAATTCTGCGCTATTTCTGTTCAACTTATT
>WFQS01000398.1 GCA_015486915.1 Desulfobacteraceae bacterium | reverse complement strand
GTTCAGTGAGATCATGTCAGAAGAAAAGGCCGCATCTCTTGGTATAAAAGGTTTTTTAATGAAACCTGTCACAATGGAGGAGCTTGCGCAGAAGATACGTGAAATACTGAATTAAAATAATATATCGTCCGCTTTAGAAAATTAAGAAATTTGGTTTGATTCAGGATCTTCAGGTTCAGGTATCCATTTTTTGCCTGCAACCATATAGACAATAACAGAACCTAATATCAGGTACCCGAACATTGTGACATTTCTGGTTTTAAAAAGAAAAGACAGTACGATGATAATGGATGCGCTGATGAGAAAAAATATCTGTTTCGGGATCTGTTTTAGAATCACACGTCCGAAATGGACAAATCTTATATGGCTGACCATTAAGCCAATGGAGATACTGGTCAGGACCCATAACATGACCGGAGGTGCGATAAGGGATGCACCAAGAACGATTAATGCTCCTGCAGGACTTGGAAGTCCGTTGAATATCCCCTCGGGCAGGTCTGTACGGTTTTTGTCCATTGCAACAAACCTGAAAAGGCGAAATGCAACACCTGTAATAAAGAAAACTCCCACAAACCACGCCAGCACACCGCCTTTCTGCACAATTACATAGGCAGGTGCCAGTCCAAAACTGACAAAATCAGCAATATCATCAAGATACGGACCGAATTTTGTTCCGCCATGCTTCATGGCCATGCGGCCGTCAAACAAATCAAATAGCTGTCCGATGATGATAATACAGATTGCCCAGGCAAAATGATAATTATGGGTCAAAATAAGGCTGATCACACCACAGGTAAAATTAAGTGCAGAAAGAATATCTGCATAAAGCCGGTTGGGTATAAACTTAAAGACCACAGATGCAGATGAAAGTATAATACAGGCCATGAGTACACCATCTGCAATGTTTATTAATCCGGGGTTTTTATCCATCAGTGCACACAGGATAACAAGACCAAAGCAGATTATTGCCTTTATTTTTCCAAAATTGTTGGCAGCACCGGATAATCCGATCCATGCAAGAATCCGCCGGGCAAAAAACTGGCCCATGAATTCAATTGTAACAAGTATCCATACAAGTGTAGTTGAAATAATTCCGGCGTAGGCAAATCCAATTAATGGCGGCAGATAGGTCAATTTGTCGCACATGGGATCTAACCATTCACCCCAGCTTGACCCCATATTGCATCCCCTTGCCACAACACCGTCAACTCCGTCAAGAATTGCAGCAAAGGTAAATATAAAAATAGCAACAGCCTGATAAGGTGTCAGAAAGTAAAGGATAAAGCCAAGTACAGCAAGTCCTGCTCTCCAGTAACAGATTGAATTCGGGTGCATCAGCCACTGGTGTGATACAATAAAGTTTTTCATGGGTTGCTTTTTAACTGCCCGGGAAAACCAGAAGAAAAAGGCGATTCCCATGACAGAGGAAACAACAATAATAAAAAATCTTGCCATTCTATAGTCCCAATTTATTTTTATATGAAATTCTTTTAAAGTACCTTAAATTATTAGAGTTTCATTTTTTGTTGAGAGGCAGTCTGAGAGTTACCAGATCGGCCTCATGGCCGTTAAAAATCTTAATTTATTAAAATATTTTTTTCCATGTTCATCATTTCTGCAGCAGCGTTCAATTCTGTTTTGGCAGCAGCGTTAAAATTTCTTAATTCCAGCCTGTTTATCATTTTTTTTATCAATAGTCCATTGCCTGATTTTTTTTAAAGCATTTTTTAAAACTGGATTCGAGATTTTTTTTATGTGAGAGTTTTACAAACACGCCGAACCGGAACAATTAAATAATCAGGTGCATTCTATGATTAGGGGTTCACTCAAAAGGGATAATTACTAAATAATTTTATATTTTGTTTTTAATATCTGGGATAAATCATTGACCATTTTAAAAGCTTTTTCAACTGTTTTCTCTCCGTCAGGGTTTATAAGGCAGCAGGTTGCAGGAGACAGCATGCTCTGTTCAAGCATCTGGGTCATGTCAATGCCTCTTTTGTCCAACTGTTTCCATATGGTTTCAAGCTGCATGGTTAGAAAATTCAGATTTTCTTTTTCATATGCTTCAAATCCCGTTGGAATAATACCCCACACAAGAATACCACCACGGTCAAGAAACCGTTTTATGGACTGGGTGCAGGAACCGAATCTTTCTGCGTTTGTATAGACATCCATGGAAAGTATGTCAATGTCAAGATTCAGTAAAAAATCCCAGTCAGGATTGCCGCACAAATGAATACCCCGGGGAGAATCAATTGTTGATAAAAACTCATCTAGGTCGGTTTTTGCCTTTATATCACTGTATCCTGACATTGCTGAAAAGATAAACTGCAGCCCGGGTTCATCAATGAACATGAATGCATTGGAGTTAAGTTCTTTTAATCTGGTCAGCTGAATATTTATGCGTTTTGCCATGAATTCATACATAAAGGGACGGATAGTATCATCAAATAAAATAGGACGTTCATCCTGATCAAGTATATTG
>WFQS01000397.1 GCA_015486915.1 Desulfobacteraceae bacterium | reverse complement strand
GCAGAAATTGCAGGTGTCAGGGTAGATGAAAAAAAAATAGAGAAAAAATCCGGGCTTGATTTTTATGAGATGCTTAAAAAACCTGTATCAACCATGGATACAAAATTTCCTGAATCAGTTGGAATAGCCGGCTCTCAGGATTATGAAACTAAAGGAAAAAACAACGGGAAAATTTCAGAAACGGGCATACAAATAAAAAAAAGCAGAAAAACCATGAGTATGGCTCTGCATGGAGACAAAAACAGGCAGGACTCTGATTTAAAGCCTGTAAATGGAAACATAACGGCATTGTCTCCTAAAAATAATTTTCATATTCCAAAAAAGATCAAAAAATCAGGGCAGATCAATTCAGATTACAAAAACATAAAACACGGTGAAGATTTTAATGCTGATATTCCTGATGAGACTGTTGTATATACAATTCAGATTGCTGCATACAGAAATTTAAATGATGCTTTGAAATTGATGGAAAACCTGAAGAAAAAGGGATATACAGCGTACAGAACCATGGGAAAAAAAGGAGATAAGATCTGGCATCGTGTTAGAATAGGTTCTTTTGTGAACAGGAAAAAGGCGATGCAGTTTGAGAAGCAGCTGGAATTAAAACAATTGAAAGGTATCATTGTGATAAAGAGTAAATAACTTTCCGGATGAATGGATAGAATAGTCCTTCTGTCAGGCTCAATGACACAAAAGATAAAAAAGGATAAAAAAATGAAAATTACAAAAGATGATGTTGAGTACATAGCCCATCTTTCCCGCCTTGAGGTGGATGATGCATTAACGGAAAAATTTGCTGATCAGATAAGCAGAACCCTGAAATATATTGATAAATTAAAGGATGTAGATGTCTCAGGGGTTCTTCCCGCATCCAATATTGTTTTTACAACGAATGTACTAAGGGAAGATGTGGAAAAAGAATCTCCCGGTCCTGAAGTTACACTTTCCAATGCACCTGAAAGGGATGATGATTTTTATACGGTTCCAAGAGTTGTGGGATAGAGGAGTGATATAATGGATTTACATGAATTGACCATACACCAGGCAGAAGCACTTTTAAAAAAAAGAGAAATTTCTTCAAAAGAACTTGTTAAAGCTCTGCTTGAAAGAATTGACACCTTTGATGATACAATTGGTGCATATTTAACAATTGATGAAAAAGGTGCATTAAAACAGGCTGAAGATGCAGATAAAAGGCTTGCAGATTTAACTCCAGACGCTTACGCTGCTGACGATGCCCCGCCTCTGCTTGGAATCCCCATTGCCTTGAAAGATCTTCTTTGTACAAAGGGCTTAAAGACAACATGTGCATCTAAGATACTTGAAAATTTCGTTCCCCAATATGACAGCTTTGCAGTGTCTAAGCTTAAAAAAGCAGGTGCTGTTATTCTTGGAAAAACCAATATGGACGAATTTGCCATGGGATCTTCAACGGAAAATTCCGGATTTAAACTGACAAGAAACCCCTGGAACCCTGACCATATTCCGGGTGGCTCAAGCGGGGGGTCTGCCGCCTCCATTGCTGCATGCATGGCAACAGCGTCCCTTGGAAGCGATACCGGCGGCTCCATCCGCCAGCCTGCATCCCACTGCGGAGTTGTGGGCTTAAAGCCGACCTATGGCAGGGTGTCAAGATTTGGTTTGGTTTCATATGCTTCTTCCCTGGATCAGATAGGTCCCATAACAAGGGATGTTGAGGATGCTGCTTTAATGTTGAATGTTATTTCAGGCCATGATGAAATGGATTCAACATCTGCTGATATTGATGTACCTGATTTTAGATCCGGTCTTTCAATGTTTGAAAAAAACGGGCTTAGGGGAATGAAAGCCGGGATTCCAAAGGAATTTTTATCGGTGAAAGGGCTTGATACCGATGTTGAGAAAGCTTTTATGAATTCAAAAAAGATACTTGAGAATCTCGGCGTTGAAATAATTGAGGTTTCCCTTCCCCATACTGAATATACCATTGCAGCTTACTATGTAATCGCTCCTTCCGAGGCAAGTTCAAACCTTGCACGTTTTGACGGAGTAAAATACGGTTTCAGGGATAAAACCTGTGATAACCTTATTGATATGTATAAAAAAACCAAGTCAAAGGGCTTTGGAAATGAGGTGCAGCGCAGGATCATAATTGGCACATATGCCCTTTCCGCAGGGTATTACGATGCATATTATGGCAGGGCATCAAAGGTTAGATCCCTTATCATGGATGATTTCAAAAATGCATTTAAGCAATGTGATATCATTATTTCTCCTGTGGCGCCTACCCCTGCATTTAAAATCGGTGAGCACATTGATGATCCACTTACAATGTATTTAAGTGATATTTTTACCCTTTCTGCAAACATGGCGGGAATCCCCGGAATATCCATACCATGTGGATTATCATCAAAAAGGCTTCCAATAGGGCTACAGATGATGGCTGACCGCTTTGACGAATTAAGTCTTATAAGGGCAGGGTATGGATTTGAGCAGAATGTGAATTTAAGCATGAGATTTCCTGATCTGAAAAATCTGGTATAGATTTTAAACATAAACATCAGGTTAAAGGCCGGATTGTTTTTTTGTATTCGGATTGGAGATGAAATAAGTTGAACAGAAATAGCGCAGAATTCCGGCCCATGTACAAGG
>WFQS01000396.1 GCA_015486915.1 Desulfobacteraceae bacterium | reverse complement strand
GCATAATATCCTCCCGATGCTGCCACAGAACCAAAGGATGCAATAACTTTTTTTGTTTTTTTTGTTTTTAAAATCTCCCTGTAAATCTCCTGGGATGGACCCACCCCGCCTCCGGGAGAATTAACCCTCAAAACAATAGCTTTTATTGAACTGTTTTCTTTAAATGTTTTAATCTGCTCAATTATCTTTTTTGACGATGTAATAACACCTGTCAGTTCAACAACTCCTACGTTCCCGTCAGATGATGGAGATACAACCGATGAAACACTTGATCTGATAAAAACTGAGCCGCCGAAAATAAGAGCAGTCATACCGGCAAAAAAAACCGCCGTGATGGAAAAAAGAACAAGAAAGAAAAATAGAAAAGGGTGTCTTCTTGAAAACATAATATATCCTTTAAAATTAAAAAGCCGGATCAGAAAATAATCTGCATCCGGCTTTTAAACTATCAAATCCATGTGCCCCTTAAAAAGAAGCTGTAATATCAGGTTTCTGTTTTTATTTATCTGAATCTGATTTTGCAGCTTCCTCAAGATTATCTCTTAAAAGTTCACCAAATGAAGATGTTGCCGTTGTTTTTGCTTTTTTTGCAAAATCCTGGATAACATCTTCTTCTTTTTCTTCCTCAAGACGTTTAATTGAAAGACCAATTCGTCTTTCAGAGCTGTTTATGTTCATAACCCTTGCATTGATTGTCTGACCAATTGTAAAAAGGTCAGCAGGAGTTTTAACTTTTTCCTTGCTTATTTCTGAAACATGAACAAGGCCTTCAATACCCTCTTCAAGTTCAACAAAAACACCAAAATCAGTTATATTGGTTATTATGCCTGAAATCTCCGAACCAACTTTGTAACGTTCTGCAACAGTGACCCATGGATCCGGTTGAATCTGTTTAATACCAAGGGAAAATCTCTCGCTTGATTTATCAATATCAAGAACCACAGCCTGAACAATATCATTTTTCTTATAAATCTCAGAAGGATGTTTGATACGTTTAGTCCATGATATATCTGAAATATGAACAAGCCCGTCAATATCATCATCAATTCCAATGAAAAGTCCAAAATCGGTAATGTTCTTTATTTTCCCCTCAATAACCGTTCCAACGGGATATTTTTCGCTGATCACATTCCACGGATTTTCAACTGTCTGTTTGATACCAAGGGAAATTCTTCTGTTTTCAGGCTTAATATCAAGTACTATTGCCTCAACCATTTCCCCCACAGAAACTATTTTGGAAGGATGTCTGACCTTTCTTGTCCATGACATTTCAGATACATGGATCAAACCCTCCACACCTTCTTCAAGTTCAACAAAAGCACCATAATCGGTAAGACTTACCACCTTGCCTGTAACTTTTGATCCAACGGGAAATTTTTCCACTGCAAGTGACCAGGGATCAGGTGTGAGCTGTTTCATGCCAAGGGAGACACGTTCTTTCTCAAAATCATAGGAAAGAATTTTAACATTTATTTTATCTCCAACGGAAAAAAGTTCGGAAGGATGTTTTACACGTCCCCATGATATATCGGTAATATGAAGAAGTCCGTCCACTCCGCCAAGATCAACAAAAACACCGTACTCAGTGATATTTTTTACGATGCCTTCCATAACCTTGTCATTCTCAATGGCATCCAGGGTTTCTGCTCTTGCTTTCTCGCGCTCTGCTTCAAGTAGAGCACGCCTTGACAATACGATATTACTTCTTTTTCTATTGTATTTAAGAATTTTAAAAGTATATGTCTGGCCGACCATTTCGTCCATATTACGTATGGGCCTTAAATCAGCCTGTGAGCCGGGCAGAAAACCGGGAAGACCTATATCAACGGAAAATCCGCCTCTTACCCTGCTTGTAATAACACCTTCAACTGTACCGTCTGCATCGTAAATATCTTTGATGGCATCCCATACCTTAACCTTTGCAGCCTTTTCCTTAGACAGAATAACAGTTTCAGCTTCCTCATCCCATACTTCAACCATCACTTCGACCCGGTCATTCAGATTGACATTGACATTGCCCTCTTCATCTCTGAACTCATTAATAGCGATCCGTCCTTCGGATTTGTACCCGACATCAACAAGGACATAATCCTTATCAACAGCAATAATGGTACCGGTTACAACCTGTCCCTCCTCAAAGCGCTTAAAGCTCTCCTCGTAAATTCCCATCAATTCTTCCATTGTTTCTTCACCTGTAATTTCAGGTTTTTCATCAACGGCAGAATCTGGATTTTCTTCAAAGTTATCTGAAGTTTGAGGTTCCTCTGTCAAATCATCGGCAACTGGTAAAGCTTGTTCTAACTCTTCGGCAGCTTCAGGTGCTTCAGCATCCATTATTTCTTCTTTTTTCTCTTGTTCTGTAATTCCAGGACTGGAATCTACGGCGGTCTCTAAATGCTCAGTGTTCATTTCAATGTTCTCGTCTGTTTCAGCAATGTTGTTGTCATTCATTAATATTTTTTCCCCTTAATCAAATTTTACACTTATCCCCACTGGAAAAAAGTGTAATTATTCTTAATAACAGAAGAAAAATTGGAAGACAATAGAAAATTTCCGAAAATTAAATAAAAATCTCTCTTAATCACCGGAAACACAAATATACTGCCATCTGTTTCCGGCAGCAGCAAACTATGAAACTACTGTGAAACTGTTATAATTAAATTATATAACTGCCATGAGGCCGATCTGAAATGCCTTACTATGCCTCAAAAAATCAGAGATTTTGACAAACATAAAAAGAGCATCTGTTACTTTGTCAAAATAGAGCTCTTTCTTATAAAAAACATAAATCCTATAATTATCGTATTTAAAAACAACCCCTTACACCTGTTCATATATCCAATATATGAAATATTATAACCTGGCATTGACTATATCAAACATTTTTTCAACAACCTCATTTAATGTCATGTACGTGGAATCAATCATAACAGCATCAATGGCAGGCTTTAACGGTGCACACTTACGAAGAGAATCATTTTTATCCCGTTTCTCCATATCATGCTCCACAGTATCAAGGTCATGATTTTCATTTTTCATTTCCCTGTAGCGCCTTAATGCCCGTATTTTAAGATCAGCAAAAAGGAAAAATTTAAAATCAGCCCCGGGAAAAACAATCGTTCCCATATCCCTGCCTTCAAAGACAGCGTTGTTTTTCAGGGCAAGAGATCTTTGAATACTCAAAAGAGCCTCACGCACAACAGGCATTGCAGAGACACTCGATGCCAGCATGGAAATATCAGCAGTCCTGATCTTCCCGCTTATATCCTCTCCTGAACTTATAAGAACGGGGATTCCTTTTTCCATCATGAAATCAAGTTCCATTCCATCAAGTAATGCTCTCAGTTCATTTTCTTTCTGCCAGTTAATCCCCGCTCTCTTAACTTCAAAAGCAACTCCCCTGTACAAAGCCCCGGTATCAACATAAATCCAGCCAAGCCGCTTTGACAGGGCCTGACTTACACTTGTCTTTCCTGCTCCTGCCGGTCCGTCAATGGTAACTATTTTTTTATTCATTATTTAAGGTGTCCTGGGTTTACCTGGTTACATTTTCTATATTTTTTAATCAGCTCGGCCTCATGGCCTTTTTATATGAAACTCCTGTAAAGTACCATTAATCATAAGAGTTGGCTTCGCGCCTGCGGCCCTATATTTGTCAGAATCTTTGATTCTTTGAGGCCGTTTAAGAGCCACCAGATCTGCCTCATGGCAGTTATATGAGCACATCCTTTAAAGCATTGATAAATGCCGCATTCTCACGGGCAAGGCCTGTACTTACCCTGATACACGTTTCAAAACCATATGATTTCATTGATCTGACAATAACTCCGTGTTTCAGCATCTTCTCAAAAACAAGAGAAGCAGAGAGTTTAACATCCACCATGAAAAAATTAGCCTGGGTGGGAAGTACCTCTAAATCCATTTTTTC
>WFQS01000395.1 GCA_015486915.1 Desulfobacteraceae bacterium | reverse complement strand
TGGGATTAACATTGCAAAACACCTCAGAGCTCACCTGTCAGACAGGGTTATACCGAGAATATGCACGGCCACACCCATTGGAAAAATGGACTGGTTTTCCAGCGGATGGGCAGTTGAAGAGGTTGCGGATAATGAAAATTTTGTCTGGATAAGAACTCCGTATACTCCTGACTATTTCAAGGCATTTGCCCCCATTGCCAATGAACTTGACAATATACGGGTCAATGGGGAAGGCACAATTGATATACAGTATATGGCGAAAATAGGAGATAAAGCCTATTTGCTCGGTAACCGGCCTCAAAAAGCAGCACCTGAAAATCCCATGGCAAAAAAGGACGATATTGACAGGCTGAAACAGGAACTTGCCACGACCTGCCAGAAAGGGCAGTCAATTGTAGATACAGGTCTTGAAAATCTGTCACGGCTCCACGAAACCAGAGTTTTAATTAACCCGGAAGCCGGTAAAAAAGAGATGGCCTATATTGAGGCAGATTATCTGATAACCGATGTTGTTGTTGCATCTGAAAATGATGCAGTTGATTCACTTTATGAAATAGGCCGGATTATCAAATATCTCAGAGAGATTCCCCATGTTAATGCCGTAAGGCTTTATTCAATGAAATTTGCCCTTGCTCCTGAAACCTATACAAGAGCCGTCATTAACACCTTGGGCGATATGAATAATTTATCCGTGGTTAATCCTCTCCGACTTGAAATTGAGACCTGGTTTATACGTGACTCTGATATTGGTAAGGATCATGCAAAACTTGCAAGACGACTCAGCAATAAAGGTATTACAGTTTATTGCAATGTACCTCTTCTCGGCGGAGTCAATGATAATGATGCAGCAGTACATCACCTTGCATATGCAATAAGAAAAGCAGGTATTGAATTCCACCACCTCTATATCGCAGGCCTTCCAATCCAGGATAAATGGAACGGTAAATACCCCATCGATTCCTATGATGTTGTGGATATTGCCACGAGAGTCAGAAGAGATGGCTCCGGAAGGGAGATCCCAAGATATATAATTTCAACACAATCAGGTGAAGTGGATTACGGGTTGACATCTTCTTTTGTAAACAAAAATCATGAACTAAAGATAAGGCTTGACTGTTACGACCTGTCCTATTACAAAGAAATAGATCAAAATTTTTCTTTACCGGAAGAGATTGAGCTTGATAACGGCAGACCCGTTGTCAGGATAAAAGGACTGATTAAAACAAATAATTTCCCGATTTCGTAAAAAAAAGACCTTTGCAGGATGTTCAATTTTATTCGGATTCAGTAAAGGAAAAAATAAAAAACGCAGGAACACACCAAGTATCCTTTTCTATCCTGATGTGGAACCCTTTCCAAAAACGGGCGTTTTGCAAATGTCTCAAAAGGTGGCTCAATGAGATATCCTTATATTGCATACAGCAGCATGGTGGACATATATCCACTGTTTTCAGGATTACAGGGTGATCCGCTGATTGTGGACATGTCAGACAATAGTCAGCTGCTTGATGATATTGATGTTCGCGATCAAAAAAAATTTCAAAGAGGCCTGGATCGTTTAATGCGTGGAAAATTTTCCTGGGGTGTGTCCTCCTATCTGGAAAACCGGAAAAAATTATTGTCCCCGTGTCCCCAGATGGTGGAAGAACAACGCTTTTTCCATCTTGGCCTTGATATCATTGTTCCCTTAGGCACTCACCTTAATGCACCCCTTGCGGCAATTGTAAAAAAAAGCGGATATGAAAAAGGTGATGGAAATTACGGAGGACATGTGCTTCTTGCCCATGAAAGCCGGTATTTTGAAACCTTTTACAGTTTTTACGGGCATCTGAACAGAGAAAAACTGCCCCCTGCCGGAACGATTTTAAAACCGGGGCAGCCCTTTGCATATATCGGGGATTTCCACGAAAACGGCAATTGGTTTTTTCATACGCATCTGCAGATTCTGACACAAAAAGCATTTGACATGGGATATATATCAAAGGGATATTGTTCTGCAGAAGATCTGGCACAGATCAATTCTCTCTGTCCGTCACCATTGCCTCTTTTCAGGATTTAAGGAACAAGTCTTTAACATACATATCATTATTTTATCACTACAAGGAGGAATGACCATGGCAGTTTCAGCATTGCATCTTTCCAAAGCGGATAAGGAAAGATATAACACTATCAACAGGGAAAACATCGATTTTTTAATGGATCGTAACAATGCCGTGAACCGATGGGTGATTGCTGACATGCTCCGCAGGACAGCCTATCACTTTCCGGATAAAAAGGCGCTTGTGTTCAATGATGTTACACGTACCTATACCGGCCTTGAAAACGAATGCAACCAGGTGGCCAATGCCCTTGCAGATCTTGGTGTAAAAAAATATGACAGGGTTGCAATCCTCGCCCACAACACCCATCACCACGTTATCACCTGGATGGGATGCGCTAAAATCGGGGCCATTTACCTTGCGGTGAATTACCTCCTCCGGGGCGATGACATTGCCTATTGCATAAATCATTCTGAAAGTAAGGTGTTTATTGTTGAAGATTCCCTTTATCCCCAGGTCAAAGATGTTTTAAACAAAATGCCCTCGGTAAAAACCCTGTTATGGTCAAATCAGGGCACTGGCGAACAGGCTGCAGACAATTTTCTTGATTTTGACAACTGGTATAAAGCTTATCCTGCAACACAGCCTGACGTGATCTTAAGGA
>WFQS01000394.1 GCA_015486915.1 Desulfobacteraceae bacterium | reverse complement strand
GTATCAGATTAAATGTGAATAAGATTCTTGCTTTTGCAGACGGCCTTGCAAAAGGAGATTTTACAATTTCAATTGATGTTAAATCCCATGATGAAATGGGACAGATTGCAATTCGTATGAATAATATAAAGGAGCAGCTCGGTAATTTAATAAAAAATATAATAAACGGCACTAAAACGCTTTCATCTTCGTCCACTGAACTTTCAGCAATTTCCCGGCAGATGCTTGGAGGAGCGGAACAGGCTTCCGAAAAAGCAAATGTGGTGGCAGCCGCTGCAGAGGAGATGAGTTCCAATATGAATTCAGTTGCCACAGCAAGTGAACAGGCATCAACAAACGTTAATGTGGTGTCCGCTGCAACAGAAGAGATGACAGCAACCATTAATGAAATAGCACAGAACTCCGGGAAGGCAAGCAGCATATCGGGTGAGGCCGTTAATCAGACCAGGAATGCTTCCGATAAGGTTAATGAACTTGGCAGTGCAGCCCAGGATATAGGGAAAGTTGTTGAGACCATTACCAACATATCAGAACAGGTCAATCTTCTGGCATTAAATGCCACAATTGAGGCGGCAAGAGCCGGTGAAGCTGGTAAAGGGTTTGCAGTCGTCGCCAATGAGATCAAGGATCTTGCCAGTCAGACCTCTGATGCCACTCTGGAAATAAAAGGGAAAATCGAAGCGATACAGAACACCACCGCCGGGACGGTAACTGAAATAGAACAGATTGTAAGAGTTATCAATGACGTAAACGATATAGTTTCAACCATTGCCACCGCAGTTGAAGAACAATCCATAACAACAAAAGAAATTGCTGAAAATGTCGCCCAGGCCGCACAGGGGATACAGGAAGTAAACGAAAATGTTGTCCAGGGCTCAAGCGTTGCCCATGAAATAGCAAAAGATATTTCAGATGTCAGCCAGGCTGCAACTGAGATGTCCAGCGGCAGTGAGCAGGTGAATTTAAGTGCCGAAGATCTGAGTAAGCTGGCTGAAAAATTAAATGAATGGGTGGGAAAATTTCAGGTTTAAAAAACAATACAATATAACGGCCATGAGGCAGGCCTGAATCGCGCTTCTGTGCCTCAAAAAATCAGAGATTTTGACAAATATTGGGCTGAAGGCGCGAAGCCAACTATTATTTTAAAATATTTTACAGGAGTTTCACATAAAAAAAAGGAGGAAAAACAATGAAATGGATACCTTTTCTTACACCGGTAAAATCTCTTGATTTTAAAGATACGGAAAAATGTATTACAGAACATTCGGGAGAGGATATAACGATTCTGGATGTAAGGGAGCCATCTGAGTATAAGAATGGACATATTCCGGGAGCCGTGCTGATTCCTCTGCCCCTGCTTTCAGACAGCTATGATGAAATTGATCCTGACAAACCTGTCCTTGTTTACTGAGCCATTGGAGGACGCAGCCGTGTTGCAGCGCAGATGCTTGCCGGTAAAGGGTTTAAAAAAGTCTATAATGTCGCAGGCGGAATAAAAGCATGGAAGGCTAAGAAAGCCATGGGTCCTGCAGAACTTGGTATGGACCTTTTTAAGGGAAAAAAGAGCCCCCTTGATATTTTAAAAATTGCCTATTCAATGGAAAAGGGATTGTGTGATTTTTATATCTCCCTTGAAAAAGATGTTGATAATAAAAAAGTTAAAGCACTTTTTGTTAAATTGTCAAAAATTGAGATAAAACATCAGCTGTCAGTGCTTTCAGCATATAATAAAATTGCAGGTTCAAAAATAAATCAAGATGAATTTGAAACCATGATCCAGGAGACATCCCTTGAAGGGGGACTTTCAACTGCTGAATATTTTGATCTCTTTAACCCTGATTTAAATTCTGAAACAGAGGTTATATCCCTTGCCATGTCGATTGAAGCCCAGGCACTTGACCTTTATCAGAGACTTTCCTTAAAAATAAAAAGTTCAGAATCCAAAAATGTTATTAATAAGATTGCAAATGAGGAAAAAGCTCATCTTACAAGTCTTGGGAAGCTATTGGATAATATGTAAAACCGGGGAAAGCATTGGAAAGGTCTTAATACCCGGAGCCGGTGTTTACGGGAAACGGCTTTAGAACATGTAAAAAAGCCCCGGGCATTGTTGTAATTTTGTTCTTTGCATAGTCAAAGAAAACAATTCCTGTTTTTGCAAGCAGGACCAGTTTTCCGGTTTTTTTGTTTGAGACCCTGTAAAAAAAATCACAGCCGTATTTATTGAATTCACCTGCTCCTATTTCAAATTGCAGTTTGTCCCCATAAAATGCCTGTGATTCATATGATACGGCAAGGTCAGAGAGAATAAGGGCTTTTCCATCAATATTGGCTTCTGAAAAACCGATACTTTGCAGAAACTTAAGTCTTGCCTCATGGAGAAGAGAAATAAATGAGTCGTGGCCCACATGATTGCCATAATTTATATCTGTAATCCTTATTGAAAGTTCAGTC
>WFQS01000393.1 GCA_015486915.1 Desulfobacteraceae bacterium | reverse complement strand
TATTGAGTAGAAGGCATTAACCTAAAGTAACGTTATTGCACAATTGCCCAAGCACAGTTTTACTCCGGTTTTATTTTTTGGCTGATGTTTTTTAATAATAATTTAATTAAACTTAAAGGAGAAACGGATGAAAAATTTTTTTTTACTGATGTGTTCATTATTAAAAGAGGGTGATGGAATGAAGAAGAAATTGTTGGTTGGTTTGGTCACTGGGTTATTTTTGTTTGGAATGGTCGGGGTTGCGAGTGCGGATGTTATAAATGGTGGATTTGAAGCTGGATCGTTAACCGGATGGACATCAGTGGGCCAGGCTGGCGTACAAAATACCATTGTAGATCAAGGTAGCTATGCCGCTTGGATCGGAACTGTCGATTTTGATGATGACGATATTAATGATTTCACTAGTGAGATAGGAACCGAAGGAAGCAGAAACAATGGCATTTTGCAGACGGTTGATGTTACCGGTATGTCTTCTCTTGACTTTGCCTATAATTTTTACCTATGACAGCAAATAACGGTTGGATTTTTGAAAAGCCCAGCTATTAAAACCTTTCCAGTTCAGATTCTTCTCTGATAAAGTATGTGTTCTTCAAAGAACGCACCCAATTATACCATATTAAGCCGGAAAACTTAGATTTAAGAAGAAAAGAGCTTTTAATCCTCTCTATTTTTTGATAAAGTATGTGTAATTATTATCGTATACCACATACTTTATCATATGGAGGGGTGATGAAAGAATATGATGTCTTGGTAAAATTCAGGCAAGATAAAATTATGACAATTGAAAGATTGACACAGGTACTCCAATGCTCTGCAATAACAGTGAGAAGGCGATTAAAAAAATGGGAAGCTTTTACCAGTATAAATCAAAACGGCCGCTACTACACATTGCCTGAGATTCCCGAGTTTGACGGTAACGGATTGTGGAAATATCAATCAGCTCTTTTTTCCAAACACGGTAATCTGAGGCAAACAATTATTGAGTTGGTCAGAAAATCTCAAAAAGGGCTCAGTGCTGCTGATATTTCCCAAACTATTGAAATTCCATCAAGCAGCTCCTATTTTTCACAAATCAAAAACTCGGATGGGATCAAAAGAGAAAAACATCAAGGCCGGTTCTTTTATTTTGCAGACTCGCCAGCCAAATATCAACAACAAAAAAGGGGTCTGGGACAGCAAAGAACTGATGACTGGATCACTGATGCCCAAGCTATTAAAATTTTAGTACACTTGATAAAGAATCCGGGGATTGAAGTTGCCCGGCTTGCTATTGAATCAGCCCCGCAGGGTGAGCAATTTGACCCATCTGCTGTTAAGCAATTTTTACAATTTCATGACCTGTTAAAAAAAACTTCGGGTACAAAGCAATAAAATGCCTCACCGGATATGTCGAAAAAATAACCGAGGGACTTTGTTCACAGAATCTATTTCCAGAGGTACCAACCATTTCTTTTTTTCCCAAAGAAATAAATCATGAGAATTTGAAAGTTCTCAAAACCCGAGAAAAGACAGTTGTGACTTTGGATATAGGATCCTTTTGTGCCAAGGAAACGGTTCTGGTCGATCCGATTGATCATACAGTTCATCAAAGCCAACAGCTTCGTTCTCTGACCCCATATCGGTGTACATATGGATATGATGTATTGGTTTTCGTCGGGTATGGCCTTTTTGTACATTGCCTTCCGGAACAGCAAATTATTGAACAGTTGGCGTTGAGAAATGTTGCCATTTCTCAACGAGAAATTGGCTTTCTTGGGAAAAAGTTTATCGCTTATCTTGCCATAGCTCATCGGCAAGCACAGCAACGATTAAATCAGCTCATGTCGCACAGGGGTGGTTATATTCTGCACATAGACGGCACTTGTGAAGGCGGCAGTCCTCATCTTTTTACCGGCATGGATGGTATTGCTCAAATTGTATTGGACAATATCAAACTGCCCTCAGAAAAAGCGGAATCAATCATCCCCTTTTTAAAAGGTCTAAAAAAACAATACGGCAATCCAATTGCCCTGGTCCATGATATGGGAAAAGGTATCTTATCTGCAGTAGACGCTGTGTTCAAAGGTATTCCGGACTTCATCTGCCATTTTCATTTTTTAAGAGACATCGGTAAAGATTTATATGAAGGCGAATATGCTAAAATCAGGACCCGGTTAACAAAACATAAAATCAGAACCGTACTTCGGGCAAAAGCAAAAGCATTAGCATCTCTGATGGGTGACGATACTCAGATAGGGACCGGCCTGCTGGAGTGTATTTCCAATGGTCAGCCAAATTCAATACCCGCAGAAAAATTAGCCGTTGTATCATCATATGTCATGATTCATTGGGCTCTTGATACGACAGGACAACTGGAAGGGGCCGGTTTTCCATTTGATTGCCCACATTTTATTTTTTATCAAAGATTAAAGGTCCTGTATAAATTGGCGAATACCGCTGAAAATAACCAATTTGACAAACGATTCTTCAGTCTTTGGAAACCCCTCAACAAAATTATCAATGACCAGCAATTAAAAAGTGCTGCTACGCAAATTGAAAGAAAAATGGAAATTTTCAAGCAACTTCGAAAAGCCCTATCCCTAACCATATCTGGAAATAAAAAAGGCCTTAATGATGATGGAGATGATTGTACCAATATGAAAAGCATTGCCCAGAAGGTAAAGCAATTTCGAGCTGAAATAATGGCTGATGAAAGATTATCTCAAGTAGATTCATATAAAAAGATGATCAAACAGATTGATACTTACTGGAACAAGCTTTTTGCCGATCCAATTACAATTAAAACATCCAATGGCCAGGCCATCATCCAACCACAGCGCACCAATAATATACTGGAACGTTTTTTTCGAGATTTAAAACGTAGAAACAGGAAAAGAAGTGGAACAATATCGTTAAATAAAAGGCTCAAAACCATACTCACAGACACTCCGTTAATCAAAAATCTCGACAATCCTGACTATATGGAAGTCATTCTTGATGGGAATGACAACTTGGAGGAACGGTTTGAAAAAATAGACGCAAATTTGGTTGCTGAAAAATTGAAGGCTGAACAAAAAATACAGGGGAAAATCAGTCCTGAAATGAAAAAAATAATTCAACGTCCTGATTTGCCAGATGAGCTGATTTCATTATTGGCGGCCTGAAAGCAAAATTAATACCAACCGTTATTTGCTGTCATAGATTTTTACACTTGGGATTATCAGGGTGGAACCGATGATTGGGATGATCCTGGATTTTCCGTGTTGATAAATAGTAGTCTTGTTTTTTCAATGAAAGCTGGCGATTTAGATCCAAGTGATAATGATGATGGCCTTCTTGATTCTACAGGTTGGCAGCAGTTTTCATATGATCTCAGTGGATATACGGGTAATACGCTTGATTTGGCAATATATGCCGGAAATACTGGTGATGCATCGATTCAATCTTGGGTATACGTTGATGGCGCCAATGCCCCCGTTCCTGAACCAGCCACCATGCTGCTGTTCGGTGTCGGTCTGGTCGGTCTTGCCGGTCTGCGCAGACG
>WFQS01000392.1 GCA_015486915.1 Desulfobacteraceae bacterium | reverse complement strand
TGTGCCTTTGTGTGCAAGTTCAA
This sequence comes from Desulfobacteraceae bacterium, assembly GCA_015486915.1. The sequence goes on along the minus strand of WFQS01000392.1, from coordinate 2,165 downwards.
ACCTTCCTTTTTTCATGGCTGCAGCACCTGTAAAAGCTCCTTTTTCATGGCCGAAAAGCTCGCTTTCAAGGAGAGTCTCAGCAAAGGCTGAACAATTGACCGCTATAAATGCCCCGTCCTTTCTCGGACTGTTAAAGTGGATTGATTTTGCCACGAGTTCTTTGCCTGTGCCGCTTTCTCCCTCAATAAGAATACTTGCACTGGCAGGACCTATCTTTTGAATTGTCTCATACAGTTCCTGCATGGGACGGCTTTTACCAATTATATTGCCAAAATTGTATCGTGAATTTATTGCATCGCGGAGCATGGAATTTTCCTGTACAATTTTATGAATTGACAGGGCTTTTCTAATATGGGCCATTAGTGTCTCATTATCAAAGGGTTTTAAGATAAAGGTGTAAGCTCCTTTTTCCATGGCTTCCACTGCTTTTTCAACACTTCCATAGGCGGTCATTATTATAACAGGCAGATCGGGCATCATTGACCGTATCTGTTCAAGCAGTTCAATACCGTCCATTCCGGGCATTTTCACGTCTGTCAGAACAAGATCAATATAATCCTGTTTTAAGATATCAAGGGCCAAAAGGCTGCTTGATGCTGTTACAGGGGTATAACCCTCGTCTTTTAGAATTTCTCCGATGATGGTGGGATAGTTTTTTTCATCATCAACAATAAGAATTTTTTCCATTGTTAAACCTCCTTGACCGGCAGAATAATTTCCACCTGAACACCGCCTGAACTTCTGTTGGATACTTTAATCTCACCCATATGCGATTCAATAATATTTTTAACTATACCAAGGCCTAAGCCCGTCCCCATCTCCTTTGTTGTGAAAAAGGGGTTCCATATTTTTTTTAAATTTTTATCTTTAATACCTTTGCCATTATCTTCAAAAATTAAGATTATGCTTTTATCATCAGAGAAAATACTTATGATTATTCTGCCACCGCCTGGCATTGCCTGGAAAGAATTTAAGATAATGTTTAGAAATGCCTGGTATAGCATTTCATGGTCAGCCATAATGTCAGGCAGATTATCACTGAATCTTTTTTCAATTTCAAAGTGATTTTCCCTTATTTCAGTTTCAAGATAAGAAATATTTTTTTCAATTATCTGTTCAACCCTGCAGGTCTTAAAATCAGGATTTCTTGGTTTTGCAAAATTTAGAAAGTCCTTTATTATATTGTCAAGTCTCATTGATTCTTCGACAATAATAGCGGGAATGGCACTGGAGGCATCCAATTTTTTCATTTTTTTCTGTAATAGTTCCGCTGAACTTTTTATTATCCCCAGGGGGTTGCGGATCTCATGGGAAATACCGGCAGTCATTTTCCCTATGGCAGAAAGATGCTCTGCGCGTCTGAGTTTTTCTTCAAGTCTGAGTCTTTCTTCAGCACGTTTTTTCAGGATTACTTCTCCCTGCCTCACCACAAAAATCAGGACAAGAAGCAGAATCCCCATAACAAAAGAACATGTGCTTATCACGAGAATCTGCAGTTTGAAAATGTCTTTGTAATTTTTAGAGAGATTCTGAACTATTTCAACCACTCCGAGAACAGGGCCCGAGATGGAAGAAAGCGGTCTTTCAGCCCTTATGGGAGCAAATGTTACAAGCCTTGTTTCTTCGGGGAAACCAAAAAAAAGCTCAAGCGCATTGCCCTGCTGCACAAGAGTTGATGTGGATTTGCCTTGCATGGCCTTTTTAAATCCAGTACCCCCGGTATTTTTTATACCTATTTTTTTTTTATCAAGGCTGTAGGAAATAATATCTTTCATGTCATAAATGTTCACCATCTCCACATTAAAACTGTGCACAGTATTTTTTACTACTCTGTCCATCCTTTTATACTGGTTTTCTTCCCTTAGTCTTATTTTTCCATATTTAAGAACAACAGGAATGATAAACTGCAGAAAAACCTGGTGGTTGAGGTTTTCGATTAAAAGGTGGGCATAATCTTCGTTTTTTTGTTGGAGAAGATTTTTGACCCAGTGTACATTCACAGCAGCTATAACGATGGTTCCTGCAAACATAACAATTAAACATGTAAATGTGAAAAATTTAACCAGCCTGAATGGCCGTTTAACCTTGGTATTGTCCTTTTGAAGTTCCAAATATTTATATCCTTAGATTACTTTAATTTTTTTAAGGAGTATATTATATTTAT
>WFQS01000391.1 GCA_015486915.1 Desulfobacteraceae bacterium | reverse complement strand
TATTGATCCCGGATCTTGTTGTGGCAACGTTTACCGATGCGCACAGGCGCTGGGTTTCTGCAAGTGCCCTGGGAAGAGCTTCAATTAATGCCCTGTCACCTGCTGCTGTGCCCTTTTCCACAAGTGCTGAAAACCCCCCCATGAAATCGATATTTACTTCCCGTGCAATATCATTTAACGCCAGGGCGATTTCCACCATCTCAGGAGCTGAAAACGGAGCGCCAACAAGGGCTATGGGGCTTATGGAAATTCTCTTGTTAACAACCTGAATTCCGTATTTTTCACCCACTGAGTCACATGTGGTTACAAGATTGCGGGCATTGTTTAAAATTTTCTTCCTTATTTTATCTTTAAAAACATTCAAATCATGGCTGACACAGTCAAAAAGATTGATTCCAAGGGTAACTGCCCTGACATCAAGGTGCTCATTTTTTACCATCTCAATTGTTGAGAGAATTTCCTGCCGGTTAAACATAATTATCTAATTCCTTATTTTAAAAATCCCATAACCCCATTGCACTGAATCGGCCTCATGGCCATTTTATATGAAAGAGCTCATTTTTGACAAAGCAACTGATACTCTTTCCATGTTCGTTGAGAGGCGTTGTAACGCTGTTCAGATCTGCCTTGTGGCAGTTATATTTTATTTATGGCCTGAAAAATATTTCTATGCTGAATTGTGATATCGAGCTTAAGGCTTTTAGCTTTATCCCTCAGGGCAGAAAAAAGGCTGTTCTGGTCAGCATCGGAAGTAATAGCAACCTCATAGGTCATTATATTGGCATTGGGATTGTCCCCGCCCTCAAAAACAGCAGTAAGGTTGATAACATTAACATTATAATCCGCAATTATTTCGGTAAACCTTGCAACAAGCCCTTTCTGGTCAGGACCTATGGTTGTTATTAAAAAAATCTCAGCATCTGTTTCTTTAACATCATTGCCATTTGAAGTGATATTGTTTACATGTATGTGGAGGCCTTTGCCATTAAGATCATTGTCAAGAGTGGTTTTAATGAAATCCATTTCAAGGCCGGAGGGTGGCTCAACAAGGAAAAAACCTGCAAATTCACTCTGAAGGATCATCTGGTTGACATTTTCAAGATTACAGTCAAGTTTATAAAGACTTTTTGCAACAGCAGCAATAATTCCGGGTTTATCTCTGCCGAGAACTGTGATAATCAATTTATTCATAATTAATAAAACTCCAAAAAAAATTGTTTGCCTCAAAGTTTTTATTGAAAAGATCACTCATAATATATTATGGCATTAAGGTAAACTAAAATTATTAAGAAACAGCAATGAAAATGAAAACATGGTTTTGTATCGTTCAACTGCCATTTTACTGCAAAAATTGGGAACAAAATAGATTTTACAGATTTTTTATTACAGAAATTCACGGGGTAAGACACTAATGCTGTTGTGAAGGCCAGAATAGGCGAAGATGACGTACTGACCGAATACTTACAAAGGAAATTATAATTTATGAATCAAAGAAACTGGTTTTCGCTTTTAAAAGAATACAGAGTGCTTGTTGGGATAATTATTACAGGTCTTTTTCTAATAGAATTTCAGATTTTCAGTTTTGCCGCAATGAATTCAGGAAAACAGCCCAGGCTGCAGGTTATTAATAAATCAGGCAGGGTTGTTTATGAAATTAAAGGTTCAACGCTTGCCAATTTTAATAAAGCAAGGTTTGAAAAAGCTTTTGGTCCATTTGAAGATTACCAGGTAAAACTCACCCAGCGATATATTCCCTTTCCCTTCAGAGCATGGTTTTCCGCTGCCATTGGGGTGCCAGTAGGGCTTGTGCTGCTTCTTGCTTTTGTTTTAAAGGCGGTGATGGTTTTTATTTATGGCGGAGAAGAAGATATAACGAACAATGGACAATCAGGGGATAAACAGGATAAGGAAAGCATCCATGATCATGAACGGAATAAAACAGCTGCAGGCATTGAAAAACTTCTCCTGAGTATCAGCCGGTTCAATATTTTTATCATTGGTTTTCTTGTTATCTGTATGGTTTTTCTTCTCTGGATGATTCCAAACACTCTGAGTTTTCTCGCACAAACCAGCATGAATACAATTTTAAAATTCAAGTGGGTGTTTCTCGGAGGATTTATTGCCGTGTTTATCCTTTTTGCATGGTTCATGTATATGAAATACAAACTTGCAAAAAAGATGATAGATGCAGAGACTGAAATAAAAAAATATGAGCTTCAGCTTGAATATAACAGGATTAATGACAGTGTACCGGAACTGGAAGATAAACAAAACCGGAAAACCAGAATGCTGGAATACACGGATGATGGACATAACCTCAGAAAATAATTTTAAAATTGATTTAGAGGACAACAGATCATGAAAATTGTAACAACCCACAGGGGAAC
>WFQS01000390.1 GCA_015486915.1 Desulfobacteraceae bacterium | reverse complement strand
GAGCTGTATATATTTTTTGTTTTACAATACCTGATGAATTCTGTAAGATATCTTTTTAATTCTTTTATGGAATTTGTTGATAGATTACGGTCTTGTTCAACCTTCAGGCAGCCTTTGATTAATGAATCAAAATTTGAATTAAATGGGTTTAGCCTGCTGGTTTGTTCACAAAGCTGTGCAGTCATAAATAATTCCTCCTTTTGTTTGCATTTATTATCTTTTTTAAGGATATGTACAATTAAAGCTGAAAAAGCAACTTTTTCAGGAGGATTCTATACTAAATGCGCGAAACATACATTAGCTGATAAAGGACAATCTCTACTATGACCAAAAAAGAAAGAGTTAGAGGCTGTTTGCAAACAATAAAGAATAATTACGCTTTAACCCAAGCCGGGATTTTATTGCTCGCCTTACCTGATGCACTCAGCAAATGTGAAGAATATTTCTCTCTTATAGCTGACCACCCGGAAACACAGCATTTTAGCTATATTACATATGTATTAAAAGATGATCAGTTGCTCAAACTCTCAACTAATCAACTAAGAAAATCAGTATTGAGAAATTGCATTAAAGAATCTTTTGAGTTGCTAAAAAATGAATTTCAATCAGATGAAGAGAAAGAAATTTTAATTAATGCACCGTGGTATAAATTTCTAAGAATGATAAGGAACAGCCTTTCTCATGATTTTAAATTCCGTTTTCGTGAATACGACAAGTCAAAACTACCTGTACGTTGGGCAGATTTAACCATCACTCTAGACATGGATAATGAGTTTCTGCCGATGGAAGGCTTTTTAACAAGGGAAAAGGTTCTACAATTAATTGATGAGATAATCGATTATGTAGAAAAAAACTTCAGCTAAACGAATAAGGATAGGTCCGTGTGAGGCACGAACCACGACCTTATCCGGTGTTGGACAAGCCCGGAAATCTAAATAAGTACGATGCTCCTAATATATAAGAAAATATCTTTTTGGAGGTGAGGATTTAGCTGAAGGTTTTACAGGAATTTATTTTTTCAAGGCGCAGAAGTGCCGTGGCCTGTAATCGGTAATCAGGCTGTTGAACACTGAAATTATTTCATAAAAATTTGTTTCTCCTTTTATTTGAATTAAGAGCTGGTTTTTGCCACGGGACAGGAATTATCCTGATTCCCATGAAGATTGCCGAAATCCCACAATGACCATGGGTGATTTACAGCATGGGCATTTAAAAATCGGTCTTTTACGCTGTTTGATAATTTTGATAAAAACATGCAGAATCAATTGTACAAGGGATAACAGCTTTTTTGCATTTCCGTGCAGAAAGCCATAATCCCTGACTCTGCGGAATCCCTTTGGAAGAACATGCTGCATGATAAGATACAGGAAATCCTCTCCTTTGAGGGTTCGGTATCGGGTTTCTTTGGAACGACTTTCAATGTATTTAAAAGTTACGCGGCCATCCTTGTTCGAGATAATATTCTTTTCACTGATGACACCACGGTACAAATATTTTGAAAGATATTTCAATGCGGTAATGCCTTTTCCGACATGGGCGCAGTCAACCACCCATTCTGCTGGAACTCCTTGTGGAATTTGAAGGCCTTCTTCATTTAAAGCAGTCAGAAACCGTGCACGAAAAACCTTGGCCAGAGCTTTTTGGTTAAACAGATACTTGCCTTTTTTCTTTTTCCATTGACGTCTGTCTTTATCAATGCCTCCGCCCGGAACCACTGCATGGATATGGGGATGGAAATCCAATTTTCTGTTATTTGTATGCAAAACTGCAGTTATACCAATATCTGCACCGAGATTTTTTGTATTCAGACCAAAATCCTTTAAGGTGCTGGAAACGCACAAAAACAAAATTGTATACACTTTTTTTTGATTACGCCATGCCAATGCTCTTAATGCGTATGGCAGTGTGAAAGTCACCATAAAATAGGGAACCGGCAGTAATTTGGTCTGTTGTCGGTCAATCCACTGGCTGGTTTCATGGTTTTGACATTTCGGACAGTTCCGATGGCCACAGGACATTGGCTGCCACTCTCCATGTTTGCATTCAGGACACTGCACAAAGACTTCACCTGATTCAGGTGTACGGCAATGGCGTATGGAATTAAGCGCATGAAAATGACCCGGTAGTAGTTTTCCCGCGTATTTGGCAGTCAACGTGTCATAGTACTGATCAATAATAGAGGTCATTTCCAGGTTACAACCTCTTGAAATCAACGTGAAGAGTGTTGATCATTTCATTTATAGCAAGTCTGCTGTTTTGTTCAATGGTGTCTGTGAGATGGGCGTAACGTGCGGTGGTTACAGGGCTTG
>WFQS01000389.1 GCA_015486915.1 Desulfobacteraceae bacterium | reverse complement strand
TGATAATAATGAACGCCCCGGTGTGATGCAGCCGGGATGTGCCCTTCGCCTTGCCCGTTCCTACGGCATACTTGCCGGAAAAGAAGCTGTCTTCAGTATCGGACACGACTTAGGGCTTGAAGCTGCTGTTGATCTTTTTGATCTGGGGTTGAAAATCGCCTGTGTTGCAGATATCAGACAGGACGGACAGAATCCTTCTCTAATTTCTGCCCTTGAAAAGCGGAATATCAAAATTTTAAAGGGCTGGGTTGCTGCAAAGGCACACGGTGCTAAACAGGTTAAAGGCGTGACCCTGACCTGCCTTGATACGCTTGTTGAAAAATCGTTTGACTGCGATCTTCTTGCTGCATCGGCCGGTATGACACCTGTAACCGGACCCCTTACAATTGTTCAGGGCACCCTTAAATATGATGATTATACAGGGTTTTTTCTGCCGGATAAAGTTCCCGATAAAATGCACACCGCAGGAAGAATTAAAGGACTTGATGATTCTTTATCAATTGAAACTTCAGGAAAACTTGCAGGCTTAAAAGCGGCTTTTGACTGCAAAGCCTGTGATAAAAAAGAAATTGATGAAATTAATGCCCAGTTAAAACAACTTCCCGGCAGAACAAGGGGTACAAAGTTTGTTACAGCTCCTGTAAAGGGGCGTAAAACTTTTATCTGTTTTGATGAAGATACCACAATTAAAAATATCAAACAGGCCATTGCCACGGGCTTTGACGTTCCGGAATTGATCAAGCGGTTCACATCCGCAGGAACAGGCCCGGGTCAGGGAGGTGTTCCGGGACATAACCTGCCGTTGTTTGTGGCAAAGTACAAGGCAGAATCCGACGCTGACGTCAAACCCACTAATGTTCGCGCTCCCCTTGTTCCACCGTTTCTTGCAAGTTTTGCAGGAACCAATCATAATATGCGGAAAATGACACCCATTGATGATCTCCAGAGAAAGGACGGAGGAATTTTTCGCAGGATCGGAGCATGGGAGCGGGCAAGGTATTTTTCAAATGATTTTTCCTGCAGACGTGAGATAGAAAACGTAAGAAACAATGTGGGTCTGCTTGACGGTTCAACACTTGGTAAATTCCGCATTCACGGGCCCGATGCCTTAAAAGCCCTTGACAGAATCTATGTAAGTGACATGTCAAAGGTAAAACCCGGCAGGGTGAAATATTCCGCCATGTGCAATGATGACGGATGCGTCATAGATGACGGCGTTGTTATAAAACTTGCTGACAATGATTATTATTTCACAACATCAACGGGCAGAGCAGGTGCAACGGTTGAGTGGTTCCGTTATCACACAAGATTTGACGGATGGGATTATCATCTTGTCAACCTCACAGATTCCATGGGAGTTATCAATCTTGCAGGCCCCAAAGCGCGTAAAGTTTTTGAAAAAATCACCAACGAGGATGTTTCCAATGAGGCACTGCCATACTCAGGGTACAAAAAATTTCTCATAAAAGATACAATTCCCGTCAAGGTGATGCGCCTTGGGTTTGTGGGAGAACTCTCCTATGAGTTCCATGTTCCGTCATCCTATATGAAATCACTGTGGCTGATTCTGTGTGAAGCAGGAAAAGAATTTAATATTTCAGATTTCGGTGTTGAAGCCCAGAATGTACTTCGCATGGAAAAATGCCATGTGATTCTCGGCTCTGAATCGGAACAGAGGACAAATCTGCTTGATATCGGACTTGGATTTTTGTGGGACAGGACAAAAACAGCTGCAAAAACCGTTGGCGCCGTGGCACTGCGCCAGGCTGAAAATGACCCTGAAAGGCTGAAACTTGTGGGATTTAAAATGGAAAACAACGGTCGTGCCCCTTTGGACGGCTCCATTATTGTTGACAAAAAAATCCTGGGGTATGTGTGTACTGCAAGGGACAGTTTTTCATTGAATGAGGCTGTTGGAATGGCGCTTGTTGAATCAAAACTTGCGAAAACAGGTGCAAGGCTTGAAATTTACGAACCGGAATGTAATGATAAACGTATCTATGGAAAAGTCGTTGCTGTTCCCTTTTATGATCCTGAAGGTAAAAGGATGAAAATGTGAGGTAAAAAATGATAGAAATTCAAAGATATTCACCTGTTTCCTTTAATCTTGTTCCAAAAAGAATGGAAAAAAGAGATAACTGGAAAGTAGCGCTTGAATATGAAAAAGAAGATGCAGAAACGCCCTTTATAATTGACTTGAGCCATAGAACACGTTTTGATGTTCAGGATTCATCCATTTCATCCATTAAGCCTTTTGGGATTACAATTCCGGATACACCGGGATTATCGGTTTTTGATCATGGTTTTCTTGTTAACCGCATGAACCGCACACAGGCTTCCCTGTGGCATCTGTCCGGAAAAGAAATACCTGAAATGCCGGAAGAATCGGCTTACACGGATGTAACGGAATCCACCATGTTTATTGCCCTTGTTGGTGAAAATGTTTTTTCCATTGCAGAAAAACTTACCGCTTTGGATTTTTTAGATCCTGAAAGAAAACCCCCGTTTCTTTTCCAGGGACCTGTCTGCCATGTGCCGTGCCAGATTGTAACCCTTAAAAAAGAGGGCGATTTACCGGGATTGATGTTCACCTGTTCAAGGGGATATGGGCAGGTGATGACCCATGCGGTTATGGAGGCTGGAAAAGAGTTCGGGATCAGTCCGGCAGGAGAAGATTTTTTTACATCCTGGCTTGAAAAACTATAAAAAAATGTGAGGAGAAGAAAAATGACTGAAAAATACGATGCCATTATTATTGGTGCAGGTATTATCGGAACACCCATTGCTTATGAACTTGCAAAGATGGGTTACAAAACACTGAACGTTGATAAAAAACCTGATGCAGGTGAAGGTTCCACAGCAGGATCATGTGCCATTGTAAGGGCGCACTATTCAACGGCAGACGGTGTTGCAATGGCCTACGAGGGTTTTAAGTACTGGTTGGACTGGGAGAATTATCTTGATCATGTTGAAGATGAAAAAGGTTATGCAAAATACATGAACACAGGATCCATTCTCATTAAATCCAAGGGCCACGACTGGAGAAAAGTTAAAAAAAATTATGACGAGGTGGGGGTTGAATATGAAGAATGGGACAATGAAAAAATAAAAAAAGAGGTACCTCCCATTGATCTTCACGAATTCTGGCCTGTGAGACGTCCCGAGGACCCTGAATTTTTCACTGAGCCGGTGAAGGAAGTTGAAGGAGCTCTTTTCTGTGCCGAAGGAGGCTATGTTAATGATCCTGCCCTTGCCGCACACAATATCATGAGGGCTGCCGAGGCAAAGGGCTCAAAATTTCTTTTTAATGCGGAAGTTGTTGATATAAGAAGTGAAAACGGAAAAGTTACAGGTATCACTTTAAAAGACGGAACTGAAATTGATGCTCCTGTTGTTGTAAACGTTGGGGGTCCTCACTCCTTTAAAATAACTAAAATGGCAGAGGGCGTATGGGAGGGTTGCAATATCAAGACCAAAGCGCTGCGCCATGAAGTTATGCACTGTCCTTCTCCTGAAAACTACGATTATTTAAACGACGGTTACCATATGTCAGACGGTGATGTGGGATGTTATGTACGTCCTGAAGTGGGCAATATGTTTCTCATCGGAAGTGAAGATCCCGAATGTGACAAACAGACCTGGGTTGATCCCGATGATTTTTATGCAGGAAAAGGCGGACACGGTGTTGACAATCAGCTCACAGTTGAGCAGTGGAAGGCACAGTGCTACAGGTTTGCAAAACGTATCCCCTCAATGAAAGTACCAAACCAGCCAAAGGGCGTTTGTGATCTTTATGATGTTTCCGATGACTGGATTCCCATTTATGACAAAACAGATCTTGGCGGTTTCTACCTTGCCATTGGCTCCAGCGGGAATCAGTTTAAAAATGCACCGGTTGTGGGGCGTATGATGGCAGAACTTATCAATGCATGTGAAAAAGGCCTTGACCACGATAAAGAGCCCTTTCATTTTAAATACATTTACACTGAGCGCGGCATGGATGTTGGTTTTTTTTCACGCAAAAGAGAGATCAACTATAATTCAAGTTTCTCTGTAAATGGTTAATACTCAACTTGATTCATAGAGCGGGCCATGCCCGCAACCCATGTGCCTGCCTCGATTTCTTGTTTTTTTACAGAAATTAAGAGGTAAGGTACTAAAACGAAAACCTTTTATTTTTTTAAAAGGTTTTCGTTTAACTTAGGGAACTGGAAGAAAATAATATACGTATATCGTGCAGTACTTTTGTTCGTTTTCAAGGCGTGATGACAGGTGCATAGTCGAACTATGTGCCTGTTATCACAACAGAGAAAAC
>WFQS01000388.1 GCA_015486915.1 Desulfobacteraceae bacterium | reverse complement strand
CTGCGAAGGGTATAATGATCAACATCCTTTGAAGAAAATGTAAGTGCCATCACAGGAACATCATCAATATAGCGGGGTTTGATCAGGGGAGGACTTGCACCCATGGGAATTTTGTCAAAATTTGCCATGAGCTTGGATTGAAGTCTTACAATGGCTTTTTCTTCATTTTCACCGACTTTAAAACGGACAATCACAAGGGACATGCCGGGGCTTGATGTGGAATAGACATATTTCACACCTGAAATTTCCCATAAAAGTTTTTCCATGGGGCTTGTAACCCGCTGTTCAATTTCCTTTGAACTTGCTCCGGGCATTTTCACAAAAACATCCACCATGGGAACAATGATCTGGGGTTCTTCTTCCCTTGGCATGGCAAGTGTTGCAGCAATTCCAAGCAGTATTGAAGTGATGATGATAAGGGGTGTGAGTTTGGAATCTATGAAAAATTCGGCAATTTTCCCGGCAAGCCCCTCCCGTTTTGCACTCATGATGCTGCCTCCACAATAACATTATTTTCCATATTAACCGGAGGATGAACGACATAATGGTCTCCCGGATGGATACCGGAAATAACTTCAATCTTATTTTTAATAATTCTGCCTGTCCTGATCAATCTGAAGTGTGCTGTTTTTGTGTTGTCAACAAGATAAATACCCGTTAACTGGCCATGGTGTATGACCGCCGTTTTTGGGATAAGAATCATATCAGTGCTGCCCACGGGCAGTGCAATCCTGGCAAAAACACCTGAACGGAATTTCTGTGTTTCAGGAAGATCAAGTTTGACATTAAATGATCTGCTCAAAGGATCAGCAGCAGGATCGATTCTCACCACAACACCTTTAACGCTGATATTATCCATGGAAGGTATGGTAATGGTTAACTGCTGATTTAAATATACTTTGTCAATATGCATTTCAGGAACCGAAAAAGCCACCTGGAATTTCCCATGGGTTTCAAGGGAAAAAAGTGGTGCTCCAGGTGATGCAAGATCTCCCACATCGATAATTTTTTTTGTAATACTCCCTGAATAAGGAGCCATGACAAGTGTATCTTTCTTATGTATTCTTGCTGAGGCAACCCCTGCCTTTGCCTGATTGATTTTGGAACGTGCCGCCTGGATCATTGCAACGGCACCTGACAGGGCAGCTTTGGCCTGGTGGTATTTTGTCTTTATATTGTCAAATTCCTGGGGACTGACAGATTTTTCCTTTAAGAGTTTTTTATAGCGTTTGAAAGTTGTAAATGCAAAATTTGCTCCGGTTGCAGCTGCATTTCTTGATGCCTTAGCCGCTGCAAGGGCTTTTTTTGCACCTGCAAGGCCTGCCATTGCATTTTCAAGCCGGGCTGTTGCCTGTCGGTTATCAATCTCGGCAAGCAGGTCTCCTTTTTTTACTATCGTTCCCTCGTGCACATAGATTTTCTTTACAGTTCCGAAAACCTTGCCTGAAATCAGGCTGGTTGTTCCGGCATTAATAGATCCAACTGCTTCATACATAAGTGGATAATGACCTGTTTCTGCAACTTCCACCCTGGTGTGAATTTTTTTAACATCTGCTTCCTTAGTATTTCCAGGCTTAATTTTTTCCTTACATCCAAACACGAAAAATGTCATCATAAGGGACAGACAAAAAATAAGAATTTTTTTCAGCATATTTCCTCCATCAGTATTATTTCCACATCGTTATTTTTTTATTTGAAATTCTGGTCAATATCACCTGAAGCAAGTGCAAGCCTAATCCTTGCAGATTCATAGTCATAAACAGCCTTAAAATGATTTGCCCTTGCCCTTTGATCTGCAAGTTCCGCATCAAGAAGGGTTACAATGGTCAAAAGTCCGTTTTTATACCTGTTTTTTACAATGCGAAGATTTTCAAGGGACTGGTTTAAAGCTGATTCTGCAACATAAATACGCTGCTGCGAGGTTTTCAGGTTCAGCCAGGCTTCCCTGATTTGATTTTTAACAACAAGCTCCATATTTTTTTCAAGCTCATTTACCCTTTGAAGAGATAATCTGGCAGAGTCTATTTTATGGCTGATATTTAATCCGCTGAACAGATTAAACTGCATCACGGCACCAATGGAATAGTCGTTGTTTCCCTTATTCAGATGTTCAGAATTATTTTCATAGGTTCCAAATAGATTGATACTTGGAAGATGCCCTGATTCAGCGATTTTAATTCCTTTTTCCGCCATTTTTTTCTGTAATTTTAAAATCTGCAGTTCAGGTCTTTTTTTAAGCGATTTAAACATTAAATCTTCCGGATTTTCTTTAATTTTCCATGAATTTTTAAAATAAGGAACGGCATTTACAGAATTTTCAAGCGGCATTCCCATGGCTGTATTTAAATATCCTCTGGCAATTTCTATACTACTTAATGCACTGAGTTTCTGCTGCTTCAGATCAGCAATTCTCACATTTGCCCTTAAAAGGTCGCTTTTCACTGAAAAACCATTTAAATACCTTGATTTAACCATATTAAGACTTGCCCTGGCAGATTCAAGGGAATGTAAAATAACTTCAAAAGTTCTCTTTGCAAGGAGAAGGTGAGTATATGCAAGTGCGGTTTTTGCAATAATTGTCTGCCTTGTTTTTTTATATGCAGCACCTGCAATGCTTTTGTTTAACTGCGCCTGTTTAAATGAATTGTATATGCGGCCTCCGGCATAAACCGGCAGTGAAACTGACAGTAAAGAGTTAAAATTATTTATGGCATCGGGATCATTTAAAATCGATGGATTAAAATCATTTTTTGATATTCTTCCCTGGTTGAGCAGGGTACCGAATGTCCACATGGGCACGGTTGTTCTATTGAATGTTTCTTTAAAATCAAGCTTTGGCATAAAACCTGATTTTGCCTCGCCAAGGCCGGATTCAGCAATTTTCTCCCTGAATACGGATGCTTTAAGAACCGGATTGTTTGTTATTGCAGTCTTTATGGCATCTGCAAGCGTCAGATTACTTTTTACTAATGAAGCCTGTAATCCTTTAACAGATGACTTTGCACTAACCTCAGACACTGAATTTATGAACACCATCGAAAAAATAATAAAAATTATTAAAAAGCAGTTAATTATTTTTTTCATTTTCCTCCTCTATATTATTTCTAACCGCCATGGGGCAGATCCGGTATGGCCCAGCCGCCTCTCAACAATAATTGAAAATGGGATAATGCCGCCTCCTGTGGGTAAGAGATCCAGCCCGGGACAGTCGGCGGATATTTTGCCCTGCCGGTCTAAAGCGCAGGAACTGCGGTCAAGTATGTCCTCAAACAGCCTGCACTTCTTAACGCCCGGCAGGGCAAAATACCTGATCGCCTTTGTGTCCTGATGGGCTGGATCTCTTACCCACAGGAGACTCACGCTGTCGCCACTGTGAACAGCATTTTCATATAACCACCATGAGGCAGATCTGGATTCAAGCTCCAGTCACCTCGAAGAATCAAAGATTCTGACAAATATAGGACCAAAGGCGCGTAGCCAATAGAATTCTCACAATTCGCATTCTATTTCAAATAAAAAGAAATAAAAATTAAAAATAAGTGTAGATTTTTTATGAAAAATAATCAACAATAATCCCCCTTTGGTTAATAAAAATTAAAACAGACACGGAGTCAGATATGCAGACAGTATAAACAGGAAGATTTGATAAACCATAGCGGGCGATGCCCGTAACCCATGTGTCTGACTCAATTTCTTGTTTTTATTGCAAAAATTCAGGGGTAAGGCACTAAACGAACTTGTTTTGTGCAAAAACGATAGCAGATACTAAAACAGAAACTATATATGGTTATTTTAAACGGGAGATATTTATGACTGAATTTCTGGAAAATTTATTTAAACCCATACAGATCGGAAAACTCAAGGCAAAAAACAGGATTTTAATGTCTTCAATGAGTATAAATTTCGGTGTTGATGAAAACGGTTATGTTACTGATCAGCTCACTGAATACCTTGTTGAAAGGGCAAAGGGCGGTGCCGGAATGATTCTTGTGGGGGGAGGCAATGTTCACCCTGCAGGAATGGAACTGCCAACACTTCCACGCTTATGGGAAAAGAGCTGTATTCCGGCCTTAAAAAAACTCACATCGAGAATCAAACAATATGATACAAAAATCGGTATTCAGATCATGCACGGAGGACGGCAGTGCTACCTTCCTGAAAAAGTTGCGCCTTCTGCAATTCCGGCTCCTGCCGTTGTAAAGGGCAAAGTCAGAGCCCTTGAAACACATGAGATAAAAGAGGCAGTTGAATCCTTTGGAAATGCCGCTGGAATATGTTATGAGGCAGGATTTGATTTTGTTGAACTGCACGCCGCCCATGGGTATCTTGTCAGCCAGTTTTTATCTTTAAAATCCAACATAAGAAAAGATGAATACGGCGGTTCCTTTGAAAACAGGACAAGGTTCCTTTTTGAAGTGATGGATGACATAAAGAAAAAAACAGCAGAGGATTATCCACTTGGAATCAGAATAAACGGCAATGATTATGTTGAAGGGGGCTGGACCTTGGACGACACAAAACAACTTGCCCCTTTAATGGAAAAAAAGGGGGCTGCATATCTCCATGTATCAGCAGGTGTTTATGGATCAAAGGAACTTACCATTCCATCCATGTACAGGGAACAGGGCTGTTTTGTACACCTTGCAAGGGCTGTTAAACAGGTTGTTTCAATTCCCGTGGCTGCAGTGGGCAGGATAAAAGACCCAAAACTTGCAGAAAAAATTCTCCGGCAGGGTGACGCTGATTTCATTGCCATGGGAAGGCCTCTGCTGGCAGATCCTTATCTGCCTCAAAAGGCAAAACAGGGTAAATTTTCCGAAATACGACCCTGCCTCGGGTGCTGTCTTGGATGTATCCACGCTGTTCTTGCACGGGAACCCGGCTCCTGTGTGGTAAATCCCGATGTGGGACGGGAATTTATAATCAACAAAAAAAATAAAAAGAACTCAAAGCAATCAGAAAAGATTTTCAATATCTTAATTGTTGGAGCAGGACCTTCAGGACTTGCATGCGCCCGTTATTGTGCCATAAAAGGGCACAAGGTTACAATCTGTGAAAAAACAGACCATAAAGGAGGTCTTCTTTCCCTTGCTGCAAAAACTCCGGGAAGAAGCGAATTAAATGATATCATTGAATTTTTCTCAAATGAACTTGAACGGTTAAACGTTAAAATAAATTTTAATACTGAATTATCAGAAGAACTGCTCAACAGAACAAATCCTGATAAAGTGATTCTTGCAACGGGTTCCATGCCGGATATGCCGCTTGTTAAGGGACTTTTCCAATCTGACATGGAAATTTTCACCTGCGTTGATATTCTGGAAAATAACGAAGACGGTAAAGAAATAAAAAACCTTGACCTTAAAGACAATATCATAGTTCTTGGCGGGGGTATGGCAGCATTGCTCACAGCGGATTATCTCGCAGAAAGGGGAAAAAACATCGTTGTTTTAAACAGGAAGTCAAGTTTTGCAACGGAAATGTCAAGTAACGACAGATACTATTTAAGGGAAAGGCTTAAAAGAGACTCCATAAAACTTTTTAAAAATGTTTCAATTAATAAATTTTCCGGCAATGGTGTTGTGTTTAAGGAGAAAAATAAAGATCAGCAGGTTGAGCATTCATTGGAAAATTTTGATACTGTGATAATTGCAGAAAAAATGGCGCCCATACGGGAGATGTCAAAATTGCTGAAAAGTACAGGAATCGAGTTTCATTTTATCGGAGATGCTAAAGACCCGAGGCATCTCATGTACTGCATAAGCGAAGCTAAGGAAATAATAGGATAAAAAAATAATAGTATCAGTATCATCTGAATGCTGTATGACGCTACAAAAATTATACTGGCTGAACAAATTTTATGTAATTCATTTAACCATTGGAGTATTGTAAAACGCAAAATACAGGCCAATTGCAATGAAAAAAGCCCCGTATCCTATAATAAGAAATCTTGCCGTAAATGCAGCAGTATTGTCTGTATCTTTATTGGTTACATAAATCTTATATGCAATTAAATTTGCAAGTGAGCCGAAAAGGCTGCCAAAACCGCCTGCATTAGTACCCCATAGCAATGCCTGCCAGTTTGATGTAAACTTCGCAAACAATAAAGTTGCCGGTACATTGCTGATGAACTGACTAACAATGGCAGATAGCAGGAAAATATGTCCTGAATGATTTATTTCCGACGCTATTAATATTTTCAGATTATCGGCCAGACCAAAAAAGAAAAAAAAACTCAAAAGGAGAGCATAATCGATGCGCAGTGCTCTCCGGTCAAATAACACCACATAAGCAAGGACTACAAGCAATGCTGAGACCGGCAGGAACCTTAGAACTGCAGATATTACCGCAATAAGCAATATAATATAAATATACGTTTTTTTATTTATAATTTCCTTCTCTGCAGAAATAACCACGTTATTTTCGGTTTTCACGAAAAACGAAGCTATAATCAATAATAACAGGAAGATCAGTGAAAAAGGGGCAATGGTTAAGATAAAATTTGTTGGATGTAAATCATAATACCAGAAAATAAAAAGATTTTGAGGATTTCCAAACGGTGTTAATGCCGAGCCGGCATTTGCTGCTAATGCCTCAAGGATAACAAGAATGTCTTTACGGCTGACATTGAGAAAAAGGGTCAGCGGAACAACCACAATCAATGCTATATCATTTGTAATCAGCATTGACAGAAAAAAAGTTGCCACCATTAACTTAAGTGGTATAAATCTGCCTTTTTCCAAATGCCGGGCCAGCTCAGATATCAAACCGGTGTGCTGAAGTCCGTTAATTGTAACAAAAAGGACGAACAATATGAACAATACCTGAAATTCATTAATGGAATATACCGGAATTTTCCCGGTATAAAATGAGGTAAATATAAAACCGGCACCTGATATTGTAAGCAGCCATTCTCTCACTAAAAAATCAGTTAATATACCTTTAAGTTTCATAAGCCTTTATTTATCATGGGCAGCAAGCCTTTTAAAAGCGTTATTCGATATAGAGAGAACCCTGTGCCAAAAGATGTTTATATAACCTCCATGAGGAGGATCTGAACAGCGTTACAGCTCCTCTCAACGAACATAAAAAGAGCATCAGTTGCTTTGTAAAAAATGAGCTCTTTCTTATAACGACCATGAAGCCGTTATAACATAATCCTGTCGGATGATACAAATTCAAAAATTTTTCCGGTAACAGGATCTGAAAATTTTATTATTTTTGATTGAAGCTTAAGAGGGTACCGGAAATCAGGCGCCCGTTCAGGCATGAGATTAGGATACAGCCTGTCATTGATGATTTTACATCCAGCACTGCTTAAATGAATCCTTATCTGGTGTTTTTTTCCGGTCAACGGCTGAATTTTAAAAAGAATTCTGTCATGTTTTTCCGAAAGTTTTGTGAGAATTGTCCGGGCATTAATTTCACCTTTGACCTGTTTCATTGTAAACCATGGACTGCCCCTGACAATCCTGCTCTGTATCAAACAGCCCATGGCGGACAGTTTTGTGGTAAATAATGGCCCTGCCACGGGTGATGGGGATGTTATTGCATGATATGTTTTTTTTACTTTCCCCTGCATAAAAAGCAACTGATAAGCCCCCCTTGTTCTCTTATTCGATGAAAACAGGACGACACCGGAAGTTTCCCTGTCAATCCTGTGTACAGGAACAATATCATTATTTCCTGTTGTATCTTTAAGACGTGTCAACAGATTTTCGTTTATATATTTTCCTGCAGGCATGACAGGAAGAAAATGGGGCTTATCAACAGCTATGATATTTTCATCCATATAGATAATTTTTTCTTTAAACGGAATGGATAGCTCTTCATCAGTGGTCTTATGATATAAAACCATTGTCAAAGGAGTGTATAAACTCTCTTTTGTTATCTTTCTGCCATCTTCGTAATAAACCAGTCCTCTGTTGATTCTGTCAATCCAGTTTTTCTCTGGCACCCGGGGAAAACGCATCCTGAGAAAATCAACAATACAAGGGTATGGCTTATCCATGACAGGCAGAAAAATTTTTGAAGGATATTTTGCAGTAATCGACAATTTGAATCAGGGAGTCTCAGATATATGCTTTACCAGATGGCCCAGTTCTGGAAGTATAAGAGCATTACAGGCAAGCTTGCAGGCTTTGAGGCTTCCAGGCATGCAAAACACGATAACGTGATTTACAATACCTGCCGTTGCCCTTGAAAGCATGGCAGCAGAGTCAATTTCTTCATAGCTCAACTGGGCAAAAAGGTAGCCGAATGCTGATAATTCTTTTTCAAAAAGCGGTTTAACGGCCTCCACGGTAACATCCCTCGGGCTTATACCGGTACCGCCTGACATTAAAATGGCATTG
>WFQS01000387.1 GCA_015486915.1 Desulfobacteraceae bacterium | reverse complement strand
TAAAAGAATTTTTGTAAAGCAAAGTGTACCTTTCATTATTTGTCAGAATATCATTATTCTTACAAATAATGAAGCTCCTGATGCTAAAGAAATTTATCAAAGTTTCATGTAAAAAAACGGAGAGACAATGCTTTTTAACAGATACGACTTCACCTGCCAGCTTGAAACCGATGCCAGTCTTCCATTTAATAGAAGAATCAGAGGATTGATAGTGAAAAAAAAACATAATAGATATTCAATATTAGGCCTAAAAGCATTAAACAGGGCGGCTTCAAAAGCAGCTAAGGATGCAAAAAAAAATAATTATAAGATACCATATTGGGAAAATGGAAAAATCAAATTCGAAGTGCCGGAAATGATCACAGAACAATCGGTTCCACCAGACCGCAAGGATTGAGCCATTTTTGAAAGGTTTTAAAATTTGATAAGAATGGAAACGGCCTCTCCAGGGCCTTCCAAACCATTTGAATTTATTATTTCCAAAACTGTCATTATTGCGGTATTATCTTGTCGCTGGGTCATTCTTTCTCCTTTCTTTGGATTTTATCGTTTAAAAAAAGGAAGTATAAGTTTCAACCCGGCATTTTCAACCCCTGATTTAAAAAACCTGAGTATTTACTGAAAATCGAATTTACAGAAAGTCTTTTACACTATTCTTTATTTTGCACACGGATAATAAGGTGACGGATCTTGTTCAAAGAGCCTATGAACATGGAAATGCAGCACAATATCTTCTTGTAAAGGGATCTACAGATTATATCATGAATCAGATCGGGCTGCTCTATTCAGTTGACCGCCCTTCGGTGGAATCAATGGAAGCCATTGGCGGAACAGGAGATACGCTTACAGGAATTGCAACTGCGCTGATCAGCACAGGCATGAACGTCCCGGAAGCCTCTTACTCTGCGGCAAAAATTAACCGGATTGCGGGTTTGTATGCCGACCCCACACCTGCCACTCAGGTAATTGAAATTATTAATCAAATCCCCCAGGTAGTGGAGAATGTATTAAAGAATGATCATGAAAAGGCATAATAAAACATTAATAGACCCGGTGGTATTTATCAGCCATTTAAATAATAATAAGCAATATTATTCAAATTATCAATTTGCCAAACAGGGTCTTTACCATATATTATTAGAAGCAAATAAATAGCTGATTCGGTTATCCGGTCAGTATAAAAATATTATTCTCAGGAGAGAGATATGCACCTTTTCCTTAAAAGACAATGAGTATGGTCTGACAGCACTGCCTGTGTCAGGCAGATGTACAGTCATTTTAGGGAAACGGTGACTGCCTTTTAATCTCATTATACCGGCAGACAGACGGTTCCCTTTATTTTCAACATCATGGTTCTGGATATTAAATTATCAAGGACCCGGAGGGAATACAATTATGCTGGATATATTACGACTTGAAAAAGCCGAAAACGGGATCAGTAAAAAAGTTAAAGAACTTGTTCCCGATGGAAACTTAAGTGCCTGCCTTACCTGTGGTGCCTGTTCCAGTGGCTGCCCTGCCACGGGCATCATGAATATGGACCCAAGAAAATTTATACGTATGGTCGTACTCGGTATGGATGCGGAACTTGAACGTCATCCATGGGTATGGGCCTGCACCATGTGCAGCAGGTGTTATGAGGTCTGTCCCATGCACCTGAATATTCCACAACTTACATTTTATCTGCGATCCCAGTGGCCCCGTGAAGAAAGGCCCAAGGGAATTTTAGGATCATGTGATCAGCATGTAAAATCCCATGGCGGCGCCATGGGCGTTCCATTTGAAGATTTTAAATTCACGGTGGAGGATCTCGCCGAAGAGTGCCGTGAACAGGAAGGTTTTGAAAATTTGAAAGCGGATATCGATCGGGAAGGAGCATTTTTTGCCCTGAACCAGAATTCGAGAGAACCTGTAACCGAACCGGTTGAAATGCTTCCTCTGTGGAAAATCCTTCATAAAGTCGGGGCTGACTGGACATATTTTTCCGATTATTGGGCTGGTGAGAATTACTGCATGTTTCTCGCCGATGACGCGTCCTGGGAAAAAATCGTAAGAGCCGAGGCAGAACATATTGATAAACTCGGGTGCAAAGTCTTTCTCAATACTGAATGCGGCCACTCCTTTTTTGCTGTCTGGGCAGGTCTTAAAAAGTTTAATATCCCCCATAATTTTGAATTTAAAAGCATTGTTGAATACTATGCAAAATGGATAAGGGAAGGCAGACTTAAGGTCAATTCAGACTGGAATTCAGCTCATATCAAATTTACGGTGCAGGACCCGTGCAATATTGTGAGAAAATCTCTGGGCGATCCCATGGCCGATGACTTGAGATATGTAGTTAAAAAGGTTGTTGGCGAAGAAAATTTCGTGGACATGATTCCAAACAAATCCAATAATTTCTGCTGCGGAGGCGGAGGCGGAGCGCTTCAGGCAGGATATACAGATGCACGCCATACCTTTGGTGAAATAAAATTTAACCAGATTATGGAAACAGACGCAGATTATGTTGTCACTCCCTGCCACAACTGCCACGCCCAGATCGAGGATCTCGCAAAACACCATAAGGCTGAATATCACACAGTACATTTGTGGACACTGATCTGTCTTTCCATGGGAATCCTCGGCGAAAACGAACGTACATACCTTGGACCTGATCTATCGGAGTATGGACTGCATCCCCTGTCCAAAAATCCAAAATAACTTTGATGGAATAAATGTTCCAAGGAGATTTCTATGAATAAAAAACAAACTACAGGAGCTGTCCTTGTGGCAGGAGGCGGTATCGCCGGCATTCAGACTGCTCTTGATCTCGCTGATTCAGGATATTATGTTTATATGGTAGAAGAAACTCCCTCCATAGGCGGAGTCATGTCTCAATTAGACAAAACCTTTCCCACAAATGACTGTTCCATGTGCATTATGTCGCCCAAACTGGTTGAGGCAGGCAGGCATTTAAACATTGAGCTTATAACTTATTCTGATATTGAATCCATTGAAGGAATTCCTGGTAATTTCAAGGTTAAAATCAAAAAACGCGCACGCAGTATAAATCTTGACCGCTGCACCGGATGTGGTGAATGTGTTGAGGCGTGTCCTGTGATATGTAACACAGCAGACTTAAGGTAGGTGGGGAAAAAATAATCATCCATTCTGATTGTCTTTTTGTCTCCGAAAAATAATCAAACGGCCATGAGGCCATGGGGCAGATCCGAATAATATTATGATAACTTTTAAGATTAATAATAAAGAAGTTCAGGGCGAAGAAGGCCAGTACATACTTAAGGTAGCACAGAAATACGGAATTGAAATTCCAACCCTGTGCCATCACAAGGCACTGGAACCTGCCGGTATGTGCCGCATATGTACCGTTGAGGTTTTTGACGGCAGAAGGACAAAATTTGTTACCTCCTGCAACTACCCCATATGGGAAGGGATGGAAGTGTTCACCGACACAGAAGCTGTTCACAAAGGACGCAGGCTCATTGTTGAAATGCTCTATGCAAAATGCCCCGATGTTTCTCTTCTCAAGGGACTTGCAGAAAAATACGGCATTAAAAAACCCCGTTTTCCCATGGGTGATTACGATTGTATTTTATGCGGTCTTTGTGTCCGCATGTGCGAAAAAGTCGGGAACAGCGCCATAAGTCTTACCGGCCGCGGCCTTGACATGAAAGTTGACACACCATTTCATATCCAGAGCGATGTGTGCATGGCATGCGGTGCATGCGCTTCTGTATGCCCCACAGGCCACATAACTCTTGAAAAAATCAATAAAGAATTTACAAAACAGCGCCCCATTCTTATCCCATCGGAATATGAAATGGGACTTAAGGGAAGAAAGCCGATTTATGTACCCTATGCCCAGGCTGTTCCAAATAATCCCGCCATTGACGGTGATGTGTGCATGCATTTTAAAACAGGCAAATGCCAGGTCTGTAAAGATGTCTGCGAGATGGATGCCATTGATCATACAATGGAAGATGAGACAGTTGAACTTGAAGTGGGAGCTGTGATCCTTGCTCCGGGATTTAAACCTTTTGACCCTACAGGGCTTACCCATTATCAATATGCCCGGCATCCCAATGTGATAACGTCCATGGAATTTGAGCGGTTATTGTCAGCATCCGGCCCAACTGAAGGGCATCTCGTAAGATTATCTGACCACAGAGAACCTGAGAAAATTGCCTGGTTTCAATGTGTTGGGTCAAGGGATATGAACCAATGCGATAACAAGTATTGCTCTTCGGTCTGCTGCATGTATGCCATTAAAGAAGCAGTCGTTGCCAGGGAACATGCTGCATCTGCAGGAAATGATCTTGACTGTGCCATTTTCTACATGGATATAAGAACCCATGGCAAGGATTTTGAGCGTTCTTTGAATAATGCTGTAAATCATGGGGTACGGCTGGTCAGAACGCGGGTCCACAGCGTTGAACCTGTTCACAATTCAGATGAGCTGCTTATACGCTATCTTAGTGAAAAAGGTGAGATGATAAAAGAAATCTTTGATATAATAGTACTTTCCATAGGTCTTGAAATTTCTCCAAAAGTTGTGAACCTTGCAAACAGACTCGGTATTGAACTTACAGAGGGTAATTTTGCAAAAACATCAGGTTTTACCCCTGTGGAAACCAGCAGAAAAGGCGTCTTTGTATGCGGTGCTTTCCAGGGACCAAAGGATATCCCCCAGTCTGTTGTGGAGTCCTCTGCCGCAGCCGGTGAAGCATGTGCTTTGCTTAATGATTCGAGAAACACCCGTACCCGAAAAATAGAAAAAGTTCCTGAAACCAACGTTATTGGTGAACGCCCTAAAATCGGAGTATTTGTCTGCAGGTGCGGCTCAAATATCAACGGTGTTATAAATGTTCCAAAAGTTGCTGCATATGCAGCTGATTTGCCCTGTGTTGAATATTCTGCTGACAATCTTTATACATGTTCCCAGGATACCCAGGAAAAAATGGCCAAAATTATTAAGGCGAAAAACCTTAACAGAGTTGTTGTTGCATCCTGTTCACCAAAAACCCATGAGCCGCTTTTTCAGGAAACTCTAATAAATGCAGGTATTAATAAATATCTCTTTGAAATGGTAAATATCAGGAATCATGCTTCCTGGGTACACAAGGAGCACCCGAAACTTGCAACCCAAAAGGCAAAGGATCTTGTAAGAATGGCTGTTGCCAAGGTTGCCTTGATGGAACCCCTCAAAGAAGCCGAGCTTCTTGTCAACCCCGTTGCAATGGTTATAGGCGCCGGAATTTCAGGTATGGCTGCTGCAAAAAACCTTGCCCTGCAGGGCTATTTTGTGCATCTTGTGGAAAGACTGCCATTTCCTGGAGGCAATGCAAATAATCTTTATAAAACCTTTCAGGGAGAAAATGTCCGGGAAAGGCTTGCTGGTCTTATTGAGGAAGTTAAGAATAATGATAAAATCAAGCTTCATCTCAGTACAAGTCTTGAAGATGTTGAAGGGTTTGTGGGAAATTTTAAATCAACTCTTGTTTCCGATATGGAAACAATTGAACTTGAACATGGAGTTGCCGTTATTGCAACGGGTGCATTCCCCTATGAACCGAATGAATACTGCTATGGCGAGGATGAAAGAATAATTACAAGCCTTGATCTTGACAAAAAATTCATTGATAAAAATCCATCCCTTAAAGAACTTAAATCAGCGGTTTTTATCCAGTGCGTTGGTTCAAGGGAACCGCAGCGCCCATATTGTTCAAGGGTATGCTGTACCCATTCCATTGAAAATGCCCTTGAATTAAAGAAAATAAACCCTGAAATGGATATTTTTATTCTTTACAGGGATATAAGAACCTATGGTGAAAGGGAGTATCTGTATCAAAAAGCAAGGGAGAAAGGCATAATATTTATACGTTATTCCCTTGATAACAAGCCTGTGGTTAATATTAACGGCAAAAAAATCTCCATTTCTGTAACAGATCATGTGCTCCAGCGTCCCCTTGAAATTGAAACCGACCTTATAACTCTGGCAACGGCCATTGTCCCATATAAAGATGAAAAACTTGCCAATTTCTTTAAGGTTCCCCTTAACGAAGATGGATTTTTTGTTGAAAAACACGCAAAATTAGGGCCGTCGGAATTTGCAACGGACGGAGTTTTCTTATGCGGACTGGCACATTATCCAAAACCCATTGATGAATCAATTGCCCATGGACAGGCTGCAGCATCCCGTGCTGTAACCCTGCTTGCAAAGGAAACTATTCATACAAGCGGAACTGTGGCAAATGTAAATCCTGATTTCTGCAGTTCCTGCGGTGTATGTGTGTCAATATGCCCCTACTCTGCTCCGTCATTTGAAACAGAAGGCAGGTTCGCAGGAAAGGCTCGGATAAATCCTGTACTGTGCAAGGGATGCGGGCTCTGTGTGGCATCCTGCAGATCAGGCGCCATTCATCTTAAGGGCTTTGATTTTAATCAAATATTTGCACAGATAGCTGCTATGAGTGAAGCATGAGAATAAAAAAAGGAGATACCAATAATGACTGAAGGGAAAATAAAGATTATAGCATTTTTATGTAATTGGTGCAGCTATGGTGCAGCCGACTTGGCCGGTGTGAACAGAATGCAGTATTCTACTGACATTCGTGTTATCAGAGTTCCATGCAGTGGAAGAATAAGTCCTAAATTAATCCTCTCTGCCTTCAGAAAAGGAGCAGATGGAGTGTGGGTGTCAGGTTGTCATCCAGGGGAGTGCCATTATATCGAAGGTAATTATTACGCCAGGAGAAAATTTATCCTCATGGGAAATCTTCTCGAACATATGGGCATTGATAAGGGCAGAATTCATTTTTCATGGATCTCTTCAGCAGAGGCAAATAAATTTGCAGGGGTGGCACAGGAAGTAGCCGACATCATAACTTCGCTTGGCCCCAATGGTAAATTTACCCAAAATCAAAGTTTTTGACAAATAATCATAATAATCAGGGCGATGCCCTTAAATTGCAAAAGGAAAAAAAATGATAAGTGTGACGAGAAAAGCCCGGGAACAGGTAAAGAACTATTTTAATGACAAAAAAGTTCAGCCGATCAGAATTTTTATTGCCAAAGGATGCGGTGGTTCCCGATTGGCAATGGCATTAGATGAATTAAAAGAAACTGATTCAGTATTCACCTATGACGGGGTGGACTATATCATGGAAACAAGTCTGCTGGACCGTGCCCGGCCTGTTGAAGTTGATTTTTTAAAT
Organism: Desulfobacteraceae bacterium; assembly: GCA_015486915.1. The sequence continues at coordinate 5,140 of WFQS01000387.1, read as the reverse complement.
ACTGGATTTAAACTCAATTCAAAACTTGAACTTGGGGAAGGAAGCTGCAGTTCCTGCGGTCACGGCAGTTCCTGTTGCGGATAAAATTCAAGGGAATTCCTTACGCTTACCCTGGCACATATCCATAAAAAAGGAGAAAAACAACAATGGGGGAAAATAATATTGTTGGTTCTGTAATGGTAGTTGGTGCGGGAATTGCCGGAATTCAGGCCTCTCTTGACTTAGCTGATTCCGGTTTTCTGGTCCATATCGTTGAAAAACAGCCTCAGATCGGCGGGATTATGGCACAGTTAGATAAAACATTCCCGACAAATGATTGTTCCATGTGTGTTATATCTCCGAAACTTGTTGAGGCTGGCCGTCATCTGAACATTGATCTTCATACAATGGCACAAATCAGGGACGTGACAGAAGAAGTCGGAAATTTCAAGGTAAGGTTAATGCAGGAACCAAGATATGTTGACCTTGATAAATGCACGGCTTGTGGTGAGTGTGCCAAGGTCTGCCCTGTGGATGTTAAAAATTTGTTTGACGAAGGTTTAAGTGATCGCAAGGCCATATATAAACTCTATCCACAGGGGATGCCGGGTGCATTTGCCGTGGACAAACGCTCAACGGCTCCATGCAAGGCTACCTGCCCGGCCCATGTGAGCATCCAGGGATTTATCGCCCTGATGAACCAGGGGAAATATGCCGAAGCACTAAAGCTGTTTAAACAGGAACACCCCTTTCCCGGTTCCTGCGGTCGTGTCTGTCACCACCCTTGTGAATCGGTCTGTACCAGGGGGGATGCGGATGAACCTGTTGCCATCCAGTATCTTCACAGGTATCTTGCCCAGGTGGATTTTGAAGATAATGACCCGTATATCCCGGATGTGGCGGAAAAACGGGATAAAAAGGTGGCTGTTGTGGGGTCCGGCCCTGCCGGGTTAACCTGTGCCTATTATATGGCTCAAATGGGCTATAGCGTTACCATATTTGAAAAACTGCCCGTTAAAGGCGGCATGATGGCAGTGGGTATCCCGGAATACAGGCTGCCCAAAGCCGGACTGGCAAAAGAGATTAAGGTAATTGAATCCCTGGGCGTTGAGATCCGGACCAAAGTTGAATTTGGCAGGGACATTAGCCTTGAAAGCCTTAAAAAAGACGGTTACAGCGCATTGTTCATGGCAACCGGCCTTCATGGCTCCCGGGATCTTGGGGTAAAGGGAGAAAATCTTGACGGGGTCATTAAGGGAGTTGATTTCCTGAGGGATAAAGCTCTTGGCAAAGCAGAAAAATTCACCGGCAAGGTCATGGTGATTGGCGGCGGTAATGTGGCGGTTGACGTTGCGCTTACTGCAAGAAGGCTTGGATCTGATGATGTAACCATGGTCTGCCTTGAAAAAAAAGATGAAATGCCTGCCTGGGACTATGAAATTGAACAAGCCCTTGAAGAAGGCGTTAAAATTGTCAACAGCCTTGGACCGTTAAGATTCCTTGGGATTGACGGAAAGTTTACTGAAGTTGAATTCCAGGAATGTACCTCGGTATTTGATAAAAACGGCAGGTTCAGCCCCCAATATGATGACTGCCGGCTCACCTCTTTCAAAGCAGATAGAGTTATCGTGGCCATAGGCCAAATGGGACAACTGGGTTTTGCTGACAGGGAAGGCATTGCCGTCATTAGATCCGGCGGGATAAAAGCTGATCCTGTTACTCTGCAGACCCCCATTGACTGGGTATTTGCCGGTGGTGATGCGTTTTATGGTCCCAAATCGGTTGTGGAGGCTGTTGCCAGTGGCAAAACTGCTGCCCAAAGCATGCACAGGTTCATCAATGGCGAAGATTTAAAACAAGGCCGGGAAAAATTATGGGATTTCGAAAAACCGGATATCCATGATATACTGAGAACAGCGCGGGCAAAACCTGCAAAAATCAGCATAGAGAAAAGAGAAGGCAATTTTAATGAAGTAACCCCGGTCATTGCCAAAGAGGACATTGCCAAAGAAACAGCCCGTTGCCTTTCCTGCGGTATCTGTTCAGAATGCTACCAGTGTGTGGATGTCTGTCTTGCAGGTGCGGTTGATCATGATATGAAGTGTGAAACCGTCACCCTGAATGTCGGTGCGATCATTATTGCCCCGGGATTTATTCCTTTTGATCCCTCGCCCCACGCCCATTATAATTATTTCAATCATCCCAATGTCGTGACAAGTCTTGAGTTTGAAAGAATACTGTCTGCTTCGGGGCCTTTTCAGGGTCATCTTGTCAGACCATCCGACCATAAAGAGCCAAAAAAGATCGCATGGCTCCAGTGTATCGGATCAAGAGACGTGAACATCTGTAACAATTCATATTGTTCTTCGGTCTGCTGCATGTATGCGGTGAAACAGACTGTGATTGCAAAGGAACACAGTCCATCCTCCCTTGATGCAGCCATATTTTTTATGGACATGAGGACCTATGGCAAAAATTTTGATCAGTACTATATGCGGGCGAAAAACGAAAGCCACGTCCGCTTCATCCGTTCAAGAGTACATACGGTTGAAGATGTTGAGAACGATAATCTTAGACTCAGGTATGTGGCAGAAACAGGCGAGTCTGTTGAAGAAATTTTTGACATGGTTGTCCTGTCCGTAGGTCTGGAATCCGGGCCTCAAAATATTGAACTTGCAGAAAAATTGGGTATTGATCTCAATTTCCATAATTTTGCAGAAACCCTTGACCTTTCACCTGTGGAAACATCGAGGAAAGGCATTTATGTATGCGGCGTATTCCAGGCCCCAAAGGATATCCCCCAGTCTGTCACAGAAGCCTCGGCTGCTGCCGCATGTGCATCTGAGGCACTTACTCTGTCCAGGGGTACCTTGACACGGATAAAAGCACTTCCCCCTGAAATAGATGTGACGGGTATAGAACCCCGGATTGGTGTCTTTGTCTGTAACTGCGGCATTAATATCGGAGGTATTGCCGATGTGCCCGATGTCCGGAATTTTGCCGCAACTCTTTCCCATGTTGTCCATGTTGAGGATAATCTGTTTACCTGTTCCCAGGACACCCAGGATAAAATGAAGCGTGTGATTATTGAAAAACAGCTCAACCGGGTGGTGGTGGCTTCCTGCTCCCCAAGGACCCATGAGTCACTTTTCCGGGAAACCATAAGGGAAGCGGGTCTAAATAAGTACCTGTTTGAAATGGCAAACATCAGGGATCAGAACACCTGGGTTCACATGAATGACAAAAAAAAGGCAACGCAAAAGGCAAAGGACCTGGTCAGGATGGCCGTGGCAAAGGTCACTTTTGTGAAACCCCTTTACGAGACGTCCCTTGACGTTATCGCTTCCCTCCTGATTGTCGGTGGCGGAGTTGCCGGCATGGAAGCTGCCCTGTCTGCTGCCGGCCAGGGCTATCCTGTGTCCCTTGTTGAAAAAGCCGACAGACTTGGCGGTGTTGCCAGGAATCTTCTGACCACTGCCCAGGGGGAAAGAATTCAGCCCTACCTTAATGAACTAATAGAAAAAATTTATAAAAACAAGCTGATAAGAGTTTATCTTAACTGTGAAGTTATTGAAACCACAGGAATCCCGGGAAATTTTTCAACACGGTTAATATCAACAACAGACTTCCATAATATATATTCAACAATAGTTACGCACGGGGCAACTATTCTTGCCACTGGCGGCAATGAATACAAACCCGAAGAATTTTTGTACAACAGCCATCCTTCGATAATGACTCATCTGGATCTTAATTCTGCACTTGAGCACAAGGAACCGGAGATTTTCAAATCCGGAGCCATCGTCTTTATCCAGTGTGTGGGATCAAGGAATGAACAAAGGCCGTATTGCAGCAGAATCTGCTGTACCAACTCCATTAAAAAAGCTCTTCTTATCAAGGGGAAAAATCCTGAAATTGATATTTATATCCTTTACAGGGATATCAGGACCTATGGCTTTAGGGAAAACCTGTATATGGAAGCCAGAAATAAAGGTATCATTTTTATTCGGTATGAGGAGGATGAGCCGCCTGTTGTGACAATATCAGACAATGATGCCTCATCACAGAAAGGCGGGCTTGAGGTTATGGTCAAGGAAAGAATCCTGAAAAAATATTTTTTGATCAAGCCGGATTATATTGTGCTGGCTGCGGCTGTCCTTCCCAATGAGAACAGGGAATTGTTTGAATTGTTCAGGGTTCCGGTGAACGCTGACGGATTTCTGAACGAAGCTCACGCTAAGCTGCGCCCTGTGGATTTTGCTTCTGAAGGAATTTTTCTGGCAGGTCTTGCCCATTACCCGAAATCAGTTGACGAGGCCATTGCCCAGGCTAAGGCCGCAGTCTCAAGGGCAGGCCGCATTCTGTCCAGGGATAGCATTTTAGTGGGCGGTGTGGTCGCCCGGAATATGTATCCTGATAAATGTGCCCGCTGCCTTGCCTGCGTGAGAAGCTGTCCATATGATGTCCCAAAAATTCTGGACGGTCACGCATATATTGAACCTGCCCTTTGCCATGGTTGCGGCATCTGCGCGGCTGAATGTCCGGCCAAGCTGATTTCATTGAATCATTTTACAGATCAGCAAATTATTGAAAAATCAAAAGCCCTTTTTGCATAGAAACTTTTTGAGTTCGGCACAGGGGGGCTAAACATTAAAAAAGGATAAAAAAATGGCAGAAAATTTTGATCCGCAAATTATCAGTTTTTGTTGTCAATTCTGTGCATATGCGGCTGCAGACCTTGCCGGGTCCATGAGGCTTTCCTATCCTTCCGGCATCAAAATCATCCAGGTTCCCTGCACCGGTAGAATTGATGTGATCCACATTTTGAAAGCACTTGAAGAAGGTGCTGACGGTGTGATGATTGCCGGATGTCTTAAAGGGGAATGTCATTTTCTCGAAGGCAACCTGAGAGCAAAAAAAAGGGTTCATGCTGTAAAACATATCCTGACCCAAATCGGTATGGAGCCTGGGCGTGTGGAAATGTATAACCTTTCATCTGCCATGGGGCCGATGTTTGCACAGATTGCATCCCAAATGACTGAAACAATACATCTATTAGGACCAAACCCTGTGATGAAGGCAAAGCGGAAAAAGGCTAATCCGTTAATTAAACCGATGCCCGAAAGCTCAGCTTTATAACGGCCATAAGGCCGATCTGGTG
>WFQS01000386.1 GCA_015486915.1 Desulfobacteraceae bacterium | reverse complement strand
CAGTTTCTTAAAAGCTTTAATGGCCTCCTTGAAATCGCCTGTATTATTCAGGCAGATTCCTATAAAATAATGCAGGTCATTATGCTCCGGATTAAACTTAAGAGCTGTTTTAAAATGGTTCAGTGCTTTCTCATTGTTGCCTTTGGAAAATTCAATAATACCAAGATTCCTGTGTGCCTGACTATAATAGAACCTGGCGAGGTCATATTCCATTGAGTCAGATATGGTTTTATTTTTAATCAGATATTCAAAACATTCAATGGATTCGGCAAATTTTCTTTTATTGTATAATGTCATGCCTTTATGATATTTTTCATGAGTTTTTTTCCGGTTAAAGCCGGACAGGGCATGAATAATATTTTCGAAAATCATTTCAATGTTCTTAAAGTATTGCATGCTTATATCTTTTATTCGTGACATTGAATTAATACGCTCCTTTTTTTAATAAAACAGCAGGGATAGTTTTTAAAAAAATTTTAAAATCCAGAGCAATATCCCATGTATCAATGTACATTAAGTCAAGTTTCATCCACTCATCGAATTTAATGGTATTACGTCCGCTGACCTGCCAGAAACATGTTATCCCCTGAATCACTGAAAGGCGTTTTCTCTCCCAGGGGCGGTATTGGATCACTTCCTTTTCAATCGCAGGCCTTGGCCCCACCATGCTTATATCGCCTTTAAATACATTGAAAAGCTGGGGCAGTTCATCAAGGCTCGTTTTTCTTAAAATCCTGCCGGTAATTGTCTGGCGAGGGTCGTTTTGAATTTTAAAAGCCGGGCCGTCCATTTCATTAAGGGACATGAGCTTTTCCTGCAATGTTTCAGCATTATCAATCATGGAACGAAATTTGTATAAAGTGAATTTTTTCCCGTATTTTCCAACACGTATCTGCCGGAACAGCACTGGTCCGGTGGATGTCAATTTTATTGCAATTGGAATGACAATCCAGAATGGTATGCATAAACATATTAAAACACAGGAAATTATAAAGTCAAAAATACGTTTTAAAAAAGATTGCCACGGATTACGATAAACAAATTTGACAAGTTTCAGTTGAAGGTTTCCAATGGATTCTGAAGAAACATATTTGTTATTAATCACATCTACAGGTGGGGTAAATTTCGAGGCAGCAAAATCAAGTCCTATGATGGAGCATGTGTTTACAAGGAATTCGTGGTAACCGGCACATTCATCATCATCCGGAAATAAAACACAATCCGTATAGTGATCATGAATAATTTTGATGATTTCATCTATTTTACCGAGAATCTTTTTATTAACAATGCTTTTTCCGATTTCATCATTTCTATCTGTCAGAAAACCTGTGATCCTCAATCCATATTCAGGATGATTGTTTATATATTCTGCTGCTGATACGGCATTTTTTCCTGTGCCGATTATGAGGATATGCCTGATAATATTGGCGTTTGAACAGCTTTTTTTTATGGAAAAAGATATGTGGAGTCTGTTCAATACCAGAATAATCCATAAAAAACAGGATGGAATAGCAGCAAGGGCAAGCCCCTCTTTAAAAGTTATGCCCAGGGAGAAATAAAATGATAAAAACAATACCGGTATGTATGCGGTGCATATTACACCTGTCTGGTACAGTATTGTACGGGTATCCAGAACTCCTGTTTTCCGGTATCCACGGAAAATCAGCATAAATAAAAACGGGGTGAAAATAAATACTGGAAATAATTTAAGATAACAGCCATTCCAGCAGAAATTGTTTCCGGAAATAATTCCAGGAAGAAAAGAGGTCGGGAACAGACCGGCAAGTTTTAAGAAAAACGGGATGATCAGCCAGTATTCAGTCAACAGGCATATTAAATCCGAGGTAATGTTCAGAAACTGTAAGTATTCTTTTTGATCTTTAAACATAAAATTATCCGGCTGTATTGATTGTCTGCAGATCAGGCATATTGAAACCCATCGGTCATGTATAAATATCGAGCGGCAGTATCGGCAGAATATATTGTCTTGATATTATCACAGCAAACAATCTGACCTTTGTTCTTCATGATATTTTCCCCGATTTTTTTATTTAATTGAGGGATACCGTCGGATTGTATCTGAAGAAATAAAATATATGATAATACAGCAACAATACAAATTAATATCAGGATGATTCCTGCTTTTTTATCAAATATCTTTTTAAGAAGAGAGTTTCCTGATTTCTCTTTATTATTTTTGTTTTCAGTCACCGGAGTAAATTCATTTTCAGAGCTGTTCTTTTTTGTGTATTTATGGCAGGTATGATTTGAGCGGATATTTTCCCTGGCCGGATCTATTTGATTTATGTCTGTATCAAGCCTGAGGTCCGGTCCATCATTTTCTTGTGGTCCATCAATGTGCTGAACCGGTTCATGGGTGTCAGGCGCACTTATATTCCTTTTTTCAGGAGATAAATTCCTTTGAACAATAGCTTGTACAAGGTTGATATCAATGCTGTCCATTTTTCTTCTGCCCGCCTCAACAAGACAGGTATCGCAGATATTATTTATAAGACGCGGGATTCCTGCACTTGCAGACTGGATCATATGGATTGCGGAATCTTCAAACACAGGCGTACCGGATGCCCCGGAGTAAATCAGTCTGAAATATATATATTCCTTTGTTGCATTAAATCCAAAAGGCTGAAGATAAAAAATTTTTCTGATACGTTGTCTTAAAGATATTAAATTCCTCCGGTCAAGAATTTCTAAAAAATTCATATGACCGAACATGATCAGTTTAAATGGGAAATGTTCAGAGCAATTGAAACTTAAAAGTAATTTCAGTTTATTTGCAAATAAATAGCTTATATCCTGAACCTCATCT
>WFQS01000385.1 GCA_015486915.1 Desulfobacteraceae bacterium | reverse complement strand
CAGGAGGGCACCTTTGTACAACCTCAGCCTGCTGGAATAGGCCAGCAGCAGGGCCAATATGACCAGAGGGACGACATAGCGCAGTCCGCTGCAGGCATCTACGACCTGGAGCTGTGTTATCCCGATATCTATTATATTCCCCTCCCGAAACGCTGACATTCCCATGAGCTGCATCAGCCTGACCCCGATCTCCGAAGAGATGAGCTTGAGTATCAGAAGAAGCCTGGTATTTATGAAATTCGGAAAGGGAAACATGGCCACGGAAAAGATCACAGGAAACCAGATGACCTTCAGTTTCTGCCAGCCCATCACGCTCCAGCACAGCCCCACGAGCACCAGCCAGGAAGACAGGAAAAGCGTATAATACTCGCCGCCTAATTCTCCAAGCCAGAAAAATATCAACCCTGATAAAACAGCTGAAAGGCCGGCCCATGCAGGCCTTGAAGGAATACTGACCACTTCTTTCCGCCTGTCCCAGACAAGATAGAAGACAATGAACGGAATGAGGATACAATAATTGAAATCCTCCTTCTTCCATTCATGCAGGAGGTATCCGAAGTTTGAGTAATAAAGCCCTGCAAAAAGCAGCAGAGCTGCCGTCAGCATGATCAGGACACCCTTATCAGCTCTTTTATACAGTGTGGAAGCAGTCATACCTCTACCTTTTCACGTATATTGAATTTGAGTATCCAATCCCAGATCCTCCCGGAAGCCAGGCCATCCCATTTGGCCGGCAGGCTGAACCTCTTTTCCCTGCTCATCTGCTCATAAAACGCCTGCAAAATTCCTTCCTTCGTACATCCTGCCAGAACATTAGTACCCTTTTCCACGGTTATGGGCCGTTCCGTGTTCTCTCTGATGGTGATACAGGGGACCCCGAGAGCGGTGGTCTCTTCCTGCAGTCCGCCGCTGTCGGTAAGCACCACCCGGGCGTCCTTCCATAGATACAGTGCGTCCCTGAACCCAAGGGGGTCAAGCGCCGCCACATTTTCCGGCAGCTCCATCCCGTGTTTTCCAAGCATCTTCCTGGTCCTTGGATGCACGGGGAAGATCAGGGGGAGCCCTCTGGAAATCTCTTCCAGGGCCTCAAAAATGCCGAGCAGCTTCGCCCTGCTGTCCACGTTTGAGGGCCTGTGCAGGGTCATAAAACCATATTCAGGCAATCGTTCCTTGATTTCCCTTACTCCAGGCTGAATTTCACCACCCAGCTCCAGCCGCTTTACCTGGTGAAACAGATTGTCTATCATTACATTCCCCACAAAAAAGACCTTTTCTGCAGGTTTTCCCTCTTTCAGCAGGTTATCCATACCACTTTGCTCAGTGACAAAGAAGTAGTCAGATACGGCATCGGTAACCATCCTGTTTATCTCTTCGGGCATGGTCAGGTCAAAACTTCTCAGCCCAGCCTCTACATGGGCGACCTCGATCAGGGCTTTTTTCGCCACAATGCTGCAGGCCAGGGTGGAATTTACATCGCCTACCACTATCACGAGGTCCGGCCGGTCTTTCTGGCAGACCTCTTCAAAGGCAATCATGATACGAGCAGTCTGAACCGCGTGGGAACCGGACCCGGCATCAAGAAAATAGTGAGGCCGGGGCAGCTCCAGGTCTTCAAAGAAGGCCTGAGACATCTGATAGTCATAATGCTGCCCTGTGTGCACAATTTTGCACTCGACGGGGCGACGCTGCGCCTCCCTGTAAAGCGGCGCTATCTTCATAAAATTCGGCCTTGCTCCGGCTACGAGGAATACCTTCATGTGCTCGCTCATCTTTTATCTGTCACTGAACAGTCACTGAGCCAGGATTTTGAGTTTTTTCCTTTGAAAGTACATCATCCGGGATGAACCTGCTGTATGCTGAAAACCACAGAATCTTGGCATATTCCGTGAATACCCATTTTACCTGGCCAGTATCAAATATCCAAAGGGGATCAAATCCCTGTTTACCATCGGCAGGCACGAACAGGAATCGCCGACCGGCGTTCCTGGCATCATGAAGTACGATCATTCTGATTCGGCGCATATGGTAAGGAGAGCTGACAACGATAGCAGAATAAATATCTAACTTCTGCATCAATGCCAGGCCAATTCGAAACTCCACATCGGTATTTTCCGGGCAACAGGGAAAACCGTCCTTCAAACGGCGTACCAGGCAACGCAATGACTCTGCTGCAATACTGTATCCCGTATTCTGAAAAAGGCAGCGCACCGGATCATATTTCAATATCTTGTTCCTGGCCGGTATCAATAGCAGGGAGGCATATCCTTTCTTAGTAAGAGCCTCCGCGCCAGCCACAGGTCTGTTCATGTCGTGTCCTATCATCAGCATAACCGCATCAGACCTGGCAGGCGGATCCCTATATAAAAGGAAAACCGGCAAGAAAATGTAGAGGCAAAACAACCACAAAACCAAGAAAAGAAACGTTAAAGAAAGCCTGTTCATGAAACATGGCCAAGGCGAGAAGCCCGTTTAAGAAGCACGAGCCAGATAAATTTCAGCAGCAAAATCTGACGACCTGCCCTGGATGGCTGCGTTAAGAGCCTGTAGAACCATTCGAGATTTAATTTTTGGAAAAACTGAGGAGCACGTTTCACAGTGCCGGCAATAGTATCCAGGGTTCCACCAATTCCCTGGCAGACTCTCACGTTTTCAAGCTGATCCCTGTATCTCACGAACCACTGTTCCTGTCTGGGAGAGCCCAGGGCAAGAAAAAGTACCTGCGCACCCGATGCATTTATTTTGTCTATCAGGGCCGGCATGTCCTGTTCCTTGAGATATCCATTGGCCCTGCCCGCAATGTCCAAGCCTTCATAGCGTTTCTGAAGTATTTCTACAGCTTCCCTGTTGACCTCTTCCTTGGCGCCATAAATAAAAATTTTGAATTTTTTTTCTGCGCATAGACCACATATTTCTTCCATAAACTCAACGCCTGGAATACGTTTAATATCGACTCCATAGATAATTTTTGCCGCCTTGACCATCCCGATCCCATCAGGCAGGAGCAGGTCAGCATTTTTGAACGTGTCATAAAGTGCAGGGTCGCGGGGGACAGAGAAATTCTTCTCCGGGTTGGATGCAAAAACGATATGCGGTCTGCTGCCCTTTTCTATAAAGTCCCGCACCATCTGCTGGGCCTGGTTTCTGGTGACTGCATCCACCCATATATTCAGTATTTTGAGTCGTTTTTTATTCATGCAACAATATGACAGCGCATTTAAGGCCATACATGGAAACCTGTTGTTTCATGCGATAATGGCAGCGCTTTCGTCACTTGGTATTTCAGAAACATTCTTCATTTCCTGATATGTAAATTTACTGAGCCCAGCCTTGGCCTTTGCATGCTCAATAGTCATGTTTACGAGATTACCATCTTTATCTATATCAATATAAATATTTTCACTTATTTCTTTGGTTTCATGAACTTCTCGATCCAAAAATTCTATCAATGCGGTATCTGTATCCGGGAAGTACTTTACCCTCATTTTTTTTACTCCTTGTAGGACCTGTCAAAAAATGCATTGTGAACAGTTTCACCATCTTCCAACAAAATTACTCTTAAATATCTGCCTGCTCCTGGAATCTTGGCCCACTTTCTGATTCGGCCATCAGACTGGACAGTTACCTTTTCAGGATGCAGCAGAACATACTCAATCCATTCTTCCTTAATGATAGCCCGGTCTGGACGCAGTCTCGTGTATTTAAAATATTGAGTTGTTTTCATGAAGTTGCAAATTTATGGCATCCATTATTTTCATAAACGTGTCTGATTGAGGCAGATCCTGTACTGATGTCATATAACTGATAGCAGTGAAAAAAGATACTGAAGAAGGGGTGGCATTTTCAACTGAACATCTAATAATTTTTGTCGGAATTTTAATATTGTAAGCAGGTGAAAACCATCCTTCAGCAACACTTTTCTCATAAGGTGATTGCGAGATCTTCACAGGAGGAGTATTCATTAAAAAAGTTATTCCGAGAAGGATATCATCCCTCGCTAACACATAGTAATTTTCTTTTTCACTGAGCTGAACTTCAGGGTGCAGGTGAAAGTTCAATTCAAAAGTATGTTTACCCCTGCCTTCAAAGGTATCAATTATTATTAATCGCCCGCGGTAATCTCCTGCCAGATCACGCCGATGTGTTACTGGTTCCCGAAGTCGCTCATATCCATCATGCACAGCCGCTATATGAAAAAACCTGTTTCTTCTTATATCCTTTTTAACCAGGGAGACATGATATGGGTCACTCCAGATAAATCCGGTCTGTTGAACTGCCTGATCCAAATGGTCAACAGTAACCGTATTGTGTGCCCTTGTGCCCTTAAAATATTTCCTCCAGTTTGGTAGATTGTTATAGCGATACGTACCGGGATCAATCAGTATTTGCCTGCCCTTTACATTAAGAGTTACAGACAGGGCATCCGCATGACCGTGATTATACAGCGGTGGCATGCCTAATGCGCCATGATCAAAACCAACCTCCAGTCCTTTTCCCCCTCCTATTATGGAAAAGCCGGTCTGCTCGAATGTAACCGCAGGTTCATGAGATACTGCATACCTTTTTCTGCATGGGGCAATTCCAGGCGCTATTGCATATCCATCATCACTGTCCCCCATGGCAGGTATATCTATGAACCGGCTTTCCAGTATCTGCCAGAATTTTCCTCCTCTTTTCACCGCAGGTTGTAATTTCTTTGCCGCCTCCTCATGGTTATTCAACCTGAAGAGTTCAGATATCCAGATAAAAAGGTCAATTACAAATCGGTGATAATTGACAGAACGTTCAGCAGGCCCGCCGTCCTTTAGAATCTGGCGTTCAGCCTCCTGGATTAGCAATTTTTCTGCTTCTTCGAACCATGCCGTACCGTTCTTAGTATCTTTGACTAACAAGGCGGCAGTGGCCAGGCCAACGCATTCGCAAACAGTATGATTGCCAAGAGATGAATAAAGAGAAAGTCTTTGGGACACAAGCCAGGCATGGGTGTAAATTGCCGCAGTGATCCTATTTCGTTCTCTATCTGTTACATGGTTCCACAAGGCCCTGGCGGCATACAAAAAGCTTATAATTCTTAACCCGCACTCCATTGCAGATTGATAATGTGGCCCATGCAGGAAAGGATTATCATCAAGCCATTTGAACAGCTCCTTTTTTATCCAGTTTATACAGTCCTCAACGCCCGATGGATCTTCAGCATACTGTACATACATACTCACAAGCGTAATGTGCTGCAGCCTTCCAGCTTCCCACACAGCCCTTATATCTACGTCCTTTTCTTTTTCGCCAAAAGGTACTGCAGTCACACACCTTTTTGACCATTTAATTTCAAAATCCTTTATAACCTTGTCAGGAAAATTAAGGGTAAAACGCTCTCCCTGCATGATTCTATGAACTGTTTTCTTGTCGGGAATGTCGCCAGGTTCTGGTAAAATAAAAGAATCTACCGCAGCTTGAGATGCCGGGGGGAGAGGAGGGCGGAAACCCACCTTGCAAACAAGGAAAGTTACAAGGCGGTAGCGGGCAAAGGTAAGAATCCTGTGTACAATTTCAGATAATGAGGCGTTATTCAACCGGAGTTTTATTTTTTTGAGAATATCCGGCATGAAAGGTCTATACTTTTTACAATTTCGACTGGGCTATCTGAAAAATTGATTCATCCAGAAATATCCAGATGTATGACCTGTTTAGTCCGAAGTGATTCAATTACCTTGAACGTAATAAGCGATGTAAGGAATAACTCTGATGCAGGAATTGGCCAGTTTCCTCCCTGCTGAACGGCATTGATGAAAGCGTTTATCTCTCTTTTTTGTCCCTTGTTCTGACTAAGTAATTTATCCATCTTTTTTTTGCCGTTTGCATAGAGGGTAAGGCTTTTAAAGTCTTCTAAAACCATGGACGTGCCTGAAGAGAAGACCTCAAATCGTTCCTTGGAAAGCCCCTTGTCCCCGTTTGAATAATAGCAGATGGTGCCGACCGAGCCGTCCTCAAACTTGAGTGTGACGACAACCACGTCATTCAGGCCGGTGGGATCATCCATGGCGGATGCGTAGACAGAGACCGGCAGGGAGCCGCACATGAAGGTCAGAAAATCAACAAAGTGGCATACCTCCCCAATTATTCTGCCTCCTCCGATTTCAGAATCCTGAATCCAGGACTCAGCAGGTATGGCGCCGGAGTTGATTCTGTAGGCCATTGCAATTGGCCCCTGACCAGCCCATTTTTTCATCTTTACTGCAAGGGGAGAAAAACGACGGTTATATCCCACCATCAGAAGCGGCGCATCCTGACCAGCCCCCTCGTAAAAACTCCTTATCTCTTCAAGTTCTTCTTCGGTAAGGCAGAGAGGCTTTTCCACAAAAACGTTTTTGCCGTTTTTTAAGGCCTCAAGCACGTATTCAGCATGGGAATCGTGGCGCGATGCGATGAAGACCGTATTTATAGTACTGTCCCGTAAGACGTCTGCCGCATTGCTGGAAGAAAACTCGAAACCGAACTTCTCTGCGACAGAGCGGGCGCTGGTGCCGGAAGTGGTCACAACCCCTTTTAACACAACTTTTCTCTTGGGAAGATTGGGCAAAAGGTGGCTCTGCGCATATGATCCTGCACCTAAAAAACCAATTGTTACCGCAGATGGTTTAGCCCTTTTTGATGGCCCAACAGAAACCTTTGACTCTGCCTTAAGATCCTTTTGGATGTCGTACTCAATAAGGATGCCGATAAAGGGCTCCGACCTGTCCATCATCATGTCGTAAGCCTTTTTAGCCTCTTCCAGAGGAAACACGTGGGTGGTCAGGTAGCCGACATCTATCTTTTTGGCATACAGAAGCTCCTGAAATGCCTGCATGTTGCGGTTTTCCGTCCACCTGACATAGGCCAGAGGATAATCGATGCCTTTTTCCTCATAAACAGGATCATAACGTCCTGGACCATAAGAGCAGGACATCCTTACCTCAAGCTCTTTTTTATAAAAATGAGGTTCCCTATCATAGCCAGTGGGGACCGCGCCAAGAATGACTATCCTACCCTTTTTTCTGCTGATGGCACCGGCAAAATTGATTGGATCAAGGGAATCAGTAGCAGCGGCTATTATCACTCCGTCACACCCTATGCCGCCGGTAAGCTCTATTATTTTGTCTTCAAGTCCGGGCGTAGAGCGCGAAAATGCTACATCAACAGAATGCTCCCGTGCCAAGGCCACTATATTTTCATCAATGTCAACGCCTATTACCTTGACGCCCGATGCCCTTAGCAATTGGGCGGTGAGCTGACCCAAAAGCCCCAGGCCGATAACCACACAGGTTTCACCAAGCTTGAGATCTGCCTGCCGTACAGACTGCATGGCTATTGCGCCAAGAGTATTATATGCAGCCGCCTTAAGGTCCGCGTCCGGCTCAAGCCTTACGCATAGATTCTTAGGTACTGCAACAACCTCGGCATGCGAAGCAGTAAGCCCGCCGCATGCAACCAGGTCTCCCACGGCAAACGTGGTCACATCAGGTGCCACATCTATAACTTCTCCTGCACAGGAATAACCGAGTGGCGATAATGCATCCAGCTTCTTCATGACCGCCCTGTAGGTCTGGACAGGCCCCTGGGATTTGAGAACATCAATGACCTGCTTCACCTGCTGGGGTCTTTCCTTGGCTTTGCCGATAAGGCTTTTCCTCGCAGCCTTTACAGTGCTTCCCTCAGTACCTGCGCTGACCAAGGAATAATGATTGCGAATCAGGACATGGCCTTTTTGCAGAGCTGGCACAGGCACGTCTACTATTCGCATTGTGCCGTCTTTTAGTTTTTGGGTGAGTTGTTGCATTTATATGAACCAGTATTCGTACCACAGAACTAAGTTAAGCAGATTCCAGATTTTAAAGCTGTTGAATCGGGGTTGTTTTTGATGTTGTCTAAAAAGGTACTCTATGTATTCTTGATTGAAAAAGGTTTTTGTCATAGAAGAATTTATTATTTTTCCATGGGCAAAAGATAAAAGTTTACCCGTCAGCATATTAGTTGCTGAACCACAAAAACCCCATTTTTTTCGGTAAATTATATCATCTGGAATGATACCTTCAGCGGCTTTTTTTAGTATATATTTGGTTTCTCCATTTTTATATTTTAATGCAGATGGTATGGTTAATGCGAACTCAACGAGATCTTCATCCAGGAAAGGAACCCTGGTTTCGATTGAGTTTGCCATGCTCATCTTGTCTACCCGCATTAGAAGTAATTCAGGCAGTCTGTTTGTCAGTTCAATATTAATAATTTTTAGTAATGGATCCCTAATATTTTGATGATAAATAAGGTTATTTATAAAAGATGAAGCTGTTTGTTTGATAGGATTACGGAGTAATTTTTCTTTTTCTGTATCCCAGAAAGCTATAGCATTACCCATGAATAAGGATTCTTCATGGTATGCTCGTCGCAGGGCGTCTTTAAGATGAACTGAAACAAAAGGAATTAAGCAGTCCATTATATATCTACGTATTATACGGGGGAGTTGTTTGTAACGTTTAAAATATTTTTGTTCCCATTTAATAAAAGAGTGATACATCTGATAACCTGCAAATATTTCATCACTGCCTTCTCCAACTTGAATTACAATAGTTCCGGATTCCCTGGCCAGTTTTGAAACATAATAGAGCGGCACACAAACCGGATCTGCTAATGGTTCGTCCTGGTAGTAAACCATTTGAGGAAGGAAGGATTCAAAGTCATCAGCTCCTATTATTATTTCATGGTGATCCGTTCCAAAATATTTAGCTACTTTCCTGGCATACAAAAATTCATTAGAAGAATCTCCCTTGATGCCTATGGAAAAGGTCTGGACCGGCTTATCCATCATTTCAGACATCAGGGCAACATTTAGAGATGAATCAACCCCGCCGCTGAGGAATACACCAAACGGAACATCTGACACCATCCGCCGTTCTACCGCCTGCCGTAAAAGCCTTCTGATCTCAGCAACACATTCATGTTCAGCCATTACGGAAAAAGGTGACAATGATGCCGGCTCCCAATATTTTTTCTGGTAGAAATTTCCCGTACCATCAATTCGCAGATAGCAACCAGCCTCAAGTTTCCTGATGCCACAAAAAAGAGTTTTCGGCGCGGGAACATTCGCAAAGGTCAAATAATAAGACAAAGATTCATAATCAACCTCCTTTGCCAGCCCCGGCATGGCAAGAAGCGCTTTAATTTCCGAAGCAAAGGCTATCCCCCAGGACATTTTCACATAATACAGCGGTTTGACCCCAAGAGGATCACGAACAAGTATTAAACAATTTCTAACACAATCAAACAATCCGAAAGCATACATTCCCCGCAATCGTTTCAGACACCCATCAACACCCCATTCCCTGTGTGCATACAGCAAAACTTCAGTATCACAATCGGATTTGAAAACATATCTTCCCGTCCGGCGCAGAAGCTCCCGCAGCTCCTTGAAATTAAATATTTCGCCATTGTAAACAATCCAGTATCGTTCATCCACCGTTCCCATAGGTTGATGGCCCCGTGAAGACAGATCAATAATGGAAAGACGGCGATGGGCAAGACCTGCCGTGCAACCATTTCCTTGAAATACGCGGATTCCACCATCATCAGGGCCACGGGATATCATTGTATCCCGCATCCGTAAAAGATCATCATAAGATACGTTGTGGGATTCACGAAATGCAAAAAAACCAACTATGCCACACACTATATTATCGCTCCAGGTTTTTACAATGTTTCAAAAACTTCATCAAACATGAGCACCAGATTTTTATAAAATTTGTCAAGGGTATAACACCGCTTAAATTTAGCTTTCCCAGCCAGTCCCATCTTTTGTCTTTGTTCAGGGTTTAAAATAAGAAACTCAATCTTTTCCGATAGTTGTGCCGGATTTTGTTTGTCTACTATGTATCCGGTGATTCCATCATCAACGATTTCCGGTATGCCACCTTCTTTAGTTGATACAATCGGCAAACCTGCGGCCATGGCTTCCAACAGAACAAGGGGAAAAGCCTCTTGTTTATAAAAAGTAGGGAAAGCAAGAACGTCAGACTTTTTAAAAATTTCATGTTTCTTTTCGCCATACAACGGTCCAAGATACTCGACGTAATCTTGTAGGCCCATACGCTCGACTGTATTCGTGAAAATTTCTTGGCTAAGTTCCATTGAAGGGTTACCGACAAAATATGTTTTAAACTCCAGGCCTTTGTTCATTAAAATCTGACAGGCATCCAGAAGAACAAGAGGGCCTTTTGATATAAGTAGATTTGAGATAAATAAGATAGTAGGTTTTCTATCAACATCCCTCGTTTTATAGGTAGTATGCAGACTTGGATCTTCGATACCATTAGCAAGAAATCTGCACTGTTCGTACGAAACTACATCCTTAATATCTTCATACAACAAAGGCGACAAATGGATAACAGTCGCCCCTCTGAAAAACCAGCTATAAAGTCTGAACAAAAAAGGGGATGCAAGTTTATGACGGATACCCTTTCCATGCAGATGATAAACGACGTGAACTCCAAAACATTTGAATATTAAAGCGAACAGACAATCCCTGTAAAAAGAAAAACCGGTCACCGCCGGGACAAAATAAACAGCATCAGGGCGAAAAGTTATTAACAGCATTAAAGTCCTGGCAAGATAACCTACCAGAGCCATTATTTTTTTAATGTTGATTTTGCCGATATCGGCAATGTCGGTTGCGTAATGCAGGGGCAGTACTTTAATATTATATTTTTCAGTAAGTTCCTTACTGTCTACCACGTACTGATTCATCACATTGGAACCATGATACGGCGGTGGCAGGGGCACCACGAACAGCAACTTTTTTCCATCCGCAGTCACTTGTCCGATTTGTTTATTGAAAGGCCCCTGCAAATCTTGACACCATATTAGCCATGTTAATTTCATTTTTGATCATTGTCCGGCAATTGTTCTTCATTGCAGTAATTTTAGTTGGATGCTCAAAGCAATCATGTAGCCAATCTACCATGTCATCGACGTCAGTTGCCATATATCCATTGTAATTGTTTTTTAGATAAGATATTTCGGGTCCGTGGGGCGAATCCTTTAGCGTCACAAACGGTATGCCGCAAATCATACTGTGTACCAGAGAGAGGCCAACAGCCCCTGGAATAATATTGAAATCGGTCAATTTCATGTAGATGGCAAGGCTGGCAGGATCATTTATGGTTCCAAGAAAAAAAACATGATTTGCCAACCCCAATGTTTGGACATCTTTTTCCAGCCTTGCTCGTTCTTCGCCATTACCGATTATGAATAGTCTCAGGTCAGGGTAGAAAACCACCAGTTTCTTGGTAACTTTTAAAAGCAGATCGCCTCTTTTGCCCGGTGTTAGCCGACCAAGAAGCATGAGAGAATGTATGGATTTCCTGGTTTTTTTTTCGACCGTTTCAATCATCTCAGCAGTAACCAGGTTTAGATGATGTTGGTGAGGTATCTCATTGATCGTATTGTTAAGGATAATTACCTTGTTGGAATCTATTCCTCTTTGCAAGAGTTCATCAAGGTTATACTCGGTATACAAAAGGATTTTAAAGACACGCTTCATCAAAAAAGTCTTTATGATTCTGTCAATAAAAAAAATTGTATTTTTCTGCCGGAGGTGAACATTGTATCCATGTGTCCACCAAATAATTCTACTTTTTTTGAAATAACTGAGCAACCAGATCATAAGATTAGAGACTATTCGTAATTCCAAACCCAGAACAATAAAATCATAATCAGACCTTATCACGTTCCACACCAAGCGCTGAAAACAAAAAAAACGGGAGTCAACCATTTCAACCCGCTGGTTCGGGAAATGAAAACTATCATTTTGAGCCAGGCCATCATCTGTTACCTTGGTTGAATGAAAGATAACGGCGTTAGGCAATTTTCTGCAAAGCTGGGAAAAAAAATCTATTCGATAATGAGGAATTACTCGTTGAATAATGGCTATTTTCTTATTCATCCCTATCATCCTGATTTATGCCCGGCAATTTCCCATGTTTACAGTTCTTATTACTTAAATGTTGCGTGAAAATTCGGGACATCGTCATAACTATTTGATAAATAAAGATATTTATGACTGGTTAGCCATCACAGACCGTTGTAGTTCCTTTCTATAGCGTTGTGGGCCATTAAACTGGGTTAGTAGCTGGATAACCCTATTTGTTTCTTTGGTTGAAACAATCTTTTCTACCCAACTCTG
>WFQS01000384.1 GCA_015486915.1 Desulfobacteraceae bacterium | reverse complement strand
GGGCAGCAAAAGCAGCCTTTATCGGTGATTTTCAGTCGTTCTATTATTTTTCTGCCGTTTATATTTTCGCTGTGATCAATGTGGGATGTGGAGAAATTTTTTGCAGGAAAAGCCCCGATTTCATTTATCCAGTCTGTGATACCGGCAGTGCCTTCCGGGGTCCACCCCTTAAATCCCGGCATCTCTGTAATTTTTTTAAATGCCTGTTTTCCCGCTGAATATGCCTTTTTAAGATCAGATACCGGAATACTGCCCGTGCCCTTTACGGCAATGGCTTTTATGTTTTTGGATCCTAACACCGCACCTGTTCCGGTACGACCGGCCTGACGTCCGAAATCATGGGAAATGCAGGCAAATTTCACCAGCTTTTCACCGGCAGGTCCGATGGTTAGAATCTGGAAATCCTCTCCAAGATTTTTTTTCATCATCTTTTCGCATTCAAGGGAACCTTTTCCCCAGTATATTCCTGCAGGCCTGATTTCGATTTTATCATCCTCGATGAAAATAAAGGCGGGTTTTTCTGCCTTTCCCGTTATTACCACCATATCATAACCGGCGTATTTTAAGGCAGGTCCGAAATGGCCGCCCATGTTTGAATCAGCATATCCCCCTGTTGCAGGGGATTTTGACCCGAAATGTGTTTTTCCGCTGGAGGGAAGAAAATGCCCTGACAATGGACCTGTGGCAATTACAAACAAATTATCTTTGCCAAGGGGATCTGTATTCGCTGCAAGTTCATCATACAGGGTTTTTGCCACAAACCCCCTTCCTCCGATAAATTCCCTGCACATTTTTTCAGGCAGCGGCTGCGTTGTTATTTTTTCTTTACCAAGATCGATCCTTAAAATTTTTCCAGCATATCCGTACATAATTTAACTCCAGTATTTTCTATCAGTGACAGAATCAAAGGTAATGGCCTGTCGCGGGCAGATCTCTGCACATTCTCCGCAAAGCACACATTTTGCAGGCATTTCATCTTCGGGCTTAACTATCATTACAGAATTGGGACACGCTTCCACGCAGGCATTACAAACAATGCACTCTTCGTCATTTATTCTGTATATACCCTCTGCATCGGGTACAATCGCTTCCACTGGACATGCTTCAGCACAAATACCGCATTGATCGCAGAAATGGATACGGTAACTGCCCGGTTGTGGAAAAAGCCCCTCAATTCTCAGCAATGCCATGGATGAAGTTACCTGGCCGAAATTTACAATACTGCAGGCAAGTCTGCACGCTCCGCAGCCCGAGCATTTTTCATGGTTGAATATTAAATTCATTTTTTAAAAAACTCCGTGGGTTTTTATTTTTTTTGTTGCGAGTTAGTCTTTGCTGGTTCTGTAAAAAGTCGAACATGCTGAAACTGCTATTAATAATTTCAGCACATTACAGCTGAAAAAGTGATAAATAAGACTTTTTACAGGTTCATCATTCTTTTGCTTTGAATCAGGACCAGTCCCATGGCCGTTATTTAATTTTTAAAACGTCACGACAATAGCGGATACTTTTTTCAACTGCCGCATATTCCTTTTTTCTTGCAATTTCAGGTTTGTCATTGCCAGCATCCCATTCCACCTCGATATTTATGCGGTTCATGGAGGATGTTTTTTTGAAAATTTTCAGGGCTTTTTTTAAATCAATATCCCCGTCACCACAGGCTGCGCCTGTAAATCTGCACCCGAACTGATCCCGTTCAATCCTGTGATCACAGAAATGGTTTGTAAAGGACCTTGGAGCAAGGGCTTCAATGGCAGCCATTGGATCTTCGAGAACAGCAACTGAATTCACCGTATCCACGCACGCGCCAACACCAGGATGGTTGACTTCATCAATAAGCCATAATATTTCGCTGGCAAAGGATTCAGTGTGGTTTTCAAACGCCAGTCTTACACCGGTATCTTCGACAAGGGGCAGAACCTCTTTTGTAAGCCCTGCAATATGAACAAGCTGTTTCATGATATCGGGATGATGACGGCTTGCGCAAAGGGGACGGGGACGGCGAAGATCAAGGCTTACCTTTCCGATATCGGAACCCAGTGTGTGGGCAATTTGAATCCCCTGCTGCAGCGTATGGGTCAGTCTGCTGTCAAATTCTTCATTTAATGAAAAATTGTACTCAAGGTAAAGTCCGTGATCTTCAGCGGCATCCCTTATTTTTTTAAGCTGTGCATCATCGGTTGTTTCACAGTCAACAGCAGTTATGTGAAGGCCATTAAGGTCATGGTCAACGGCCCAGTCCATCAGTTTGAAAATATCCATCACCCTTGGCCAGGAGAGCTCATACCCGCCCCAGTTCTGTCCCATGCCGTGTAAATGAAAACTGTAAGTATGCAGTCCTAATAACATGTTTTCTCCTTATTTCATGCCTGTAAAAATAGCGTAACTTAAGTAAATTGCCCTTATTCAGACGATTTTTAACCAGCCAGTATTTAAGTGCTGCGAACAAAATCCATATAAGCATCAAGTCCTTTTTTCACATTGTCATCCATGTCAGGCTGTACGTAGCTTGCAAGAAGCTTTTTGAACCTTGCATTTGCACGCTGTTCCATGGTTAACCCGCCTTTTTTGCTCCAGTTGCTGAAATTATCCCGTTCTTCAAGGTCAGGGATATAGAATTCTTTTTTAAAATGCTGAAATGTGTGCATATTGGTTAAATATTCTCCGCCCGGCCCCACTTCGTTTATCACGTTTTCTGCAAGTTTCTCGGCAGTAATCTCTTCACCGCGTTTGATTCTTTTACACATTCCGCATATTTCACAGTCAATGATAAATTTTTCATAGGATGCCGTGATATATCCTTCAAGAATACCTGCTGAGTGAAGCACAAAATTTACGCCGCTCATTGTTGCCATCATCATGCTCATCATGGATTCATATGCTGCCTGGGAATCCACGGTTTTTGCATCGGTAAGTGCACCACCCCCGCGTACAGGCAGGTTGTAAAAACGACCCATCTGGGCTGTTGCCGCTGTATTTACCGCCATTTCAGGTGCTCCTATGCTCAAGGTGCCGTAACGCATGGCAGCAGAAGAGGAGGAACCGGCAAATACAACTGGTGTTCCTTCCCTGACTAACTGGGCAAGTGTAATACCTGCAAGTATCTCGGCATTCTGGACAACAAGGGTCCCCTCCATTGTAACCGGGGCTGTGGCTCCTGCAATGGCAAGGGAAGAAATAAGCTGGGGCATACCGGCCTCTGCATATTCCATTATGGCTCCGCTCATATTATTATCGTACTGAAGAGGGGTCAGTGAGCATAAAATACTGACGAAAGGAGGTTTTTCCGCCATTTCTTTGCGGCTTCCAAACACCATGGATGCCATTTTAATGGTTTCTTTTGCATCTTCTGCATTTGTACCGGCTCCCATAAAAGGTTTGTCGGATAATGTCATTAAAGAATAATTTCTCTCTGCATTTCTATTTGCAACGAAAATATCATTTGGTTCTGTCATCATGCCACCGGTTATATCCATATAAGGGCTTGTGTATGCAAGTTTTGCAAAATTGTTAAAATCTTCAAGTGTCCCTTTTCTCCGTCCTTTATCCATGTCCGTTACAAAAGGAGGACCGTAACAGGGCATGAATGCGATATTGTCGCCGCCGATCACAACATTTTTCTCAGGATTCCTTGCATAAAGGGTAAATTGTGACGGAGCCTTTTTTATCTGCTCTTCAACAAGTTTTTTCGGAAAGAAAACTTTCTGCCCGTCAATTCTGCACCCTGCTTTGGAAAAAAATTTCCTTGCAGGTTCATGGGTAAATACAAGCCCTGTTTTCTCCATTATCTTAAGGGTGGCATCATGGATGCGGCCTGTTTCCTCCGAAGTAAAATAACTAAAAAAATTCATGTTTCATTCCCCTGTAAAGCCATTCCGGCCATTATCAGTCAAAATATTTAATTTTTTAAGACAGGGCTTAGAAAAAACAGATTATCCCCACCAGTTTTATTTTGCACTTTGCATGATATGTGCCATAAAAATTCTGAATTTGTTTTCATTATTTTTTATTGATGATAAAGACCTTTCAGAATATGGGAAAATAAAGGTTTCATACGTCAGGTCACAATGGAAAATTGAAAGGGTCAAACGAAGATAATTTTAAAAAAGG
>WFQS01000383.1 GCA_015486915.1 Desulfobacteraceae bacterium | reverse complement strand
TATTGATACTCAACCAAATGAATACTGGGCTGTTTGAAAGACCTCCTGGCGTATTTCCCTTTCATGCAGGCCGATGAGATATAAAAGGCCGTCAAGGCCGACACTTGAAATGGCATTTGATGCCTTCTGCCGTACAAGGGGTTTGGCATTGAACGCAACACCGAGCCCTGCTATACTTATCATGGGAAGATCATTTGCCCCGTCACCCACTGCAATGGTCTGTTCAAGGGCAATATTTTCCCTTGATGCAATCTGTCTTAACAGAAAAGCTTTTCTCTCGCCGTCAACAATATCACCCACAACCCTGCCTGTGACTTTCCCGTCTTTTATATCAAGTTCATTGGCGTACACATAATCAAAACCCAGGCGGTCTTTGAGATAATCTCCCACAAAGGTGAATCCGCCTGACAGGATACCAAGCTTATAACCGAGCTGCTTTAATGTCCTGATTACAAGGCTGACCCCTTCGGTCAGGGGCAGACCTGCACAGATTTTTTCAAGCTGATCCTGTCTTATGCCCTTTAACAGGGCAACCCTTTTCCTGAAACTTTCCTTGAAATCCATTTCACCTCTCATAGCGGATTCAGTAATTTTGTTCACCTTGTCCCCTGCCCCTGCAAGTTTTGCAAGTTCGACAATCACCTCTGCCTGGATCAGGGTAGAATCCATATCAAAGACCACAAGTTTCATGTTCTTGCGGTAAATATTATCAACGTGAAATGAAATATCGATCCCTGAATTCTGGGAAATTTCCATGAATCTTCTTCGCATATCCATTATACTAAGCGGTTTTCCACTGACTGAAAGCTGGACACTTGCCCTTGGATTATCCTGGGGATTTTCAAGGGAAATCCTTCCGGTAAGCCTTGTTATACCGTCAATATTAAGGTTGTTCTCTGCAATAACAGAAGCAACTGAAGAAATGTGCCCGGCAGAGATAGTCCTGCCAAGCAAAGTTATGATACGCCTTTCCTTTCCCTGTGCATGCACCCATTTTTCATAATTTTCAGAATCAACCGGTGTGATGTCAATGGAAAGGCCCATTTTATGCCCTTCATACAATATATCCTTGAAAATTGAAGAAAAGTCTTCGGGATCAGGAATTTCAGCGAGAATACCAAAAGAGATATAGTCGTGAATTACGGCCTGGCCTATATCAAGAATATTTACATCATATCCGGCCAGTATGCCTGTAATCCTGGCATCGAGCCCTTTCCTGTCCTTCCCCGTTATATTGACCAGCACAACATCACTCATCTAAGTTTTCCTTTATGCTAATTTTTTATCACCATGTCATTGAGCCTGCACCCGGCATAAGCTGCCACAACCGGACATTTCGCTTTAAAAACAAAAAATATTCTGTCATCGTTTATATCAAGGGTTTCAAAGTTGCCCTGTCCCTTGGAGATGATCAGGTCTGCCTTTTCATAACAGGTTCTGAATTCATCGGAGCAATAATCAAGCACAATTCCAGGTATTGCAGCCCCTGTATCAATCACATGGACAATATCCGTGATCCCGGTATAACGCGCATCTTCCATGGTGGCATCATTCTGGGTCGGCCCTCCGCGCACAGCATATGTTATCCTGTCACGGTCCAGTTTTTCCAGTACCAGCCTGTCAAAAACGATCTCGCCTGCGTTATCGGCAATCCACAATATGTTACGACTTCTCTTACACGCCCTTTCAAAATTTTTCACACAACCATTTATCTCCATGGACAATGATTCATTTATCGTGTCAAGAACTTTTTGTTTTCCCACACTCTGCTGACTTCCAAAATCAATGATATTTCCGGCAATACAAAGGCGGACTGCGGTTTCAAAATCTGAATTTCCAGCTTTCTGTTCAAGTTCGGGATAAAGACCAAGGCAAAAATCATTATATTTTTTTTTAATGGCACGGTATGGGTCAGTGCATCCCGTGACCTGTGTTACTACCTGCTGTATAGTAAGAGCCATCAGTGGCGGAGGTCCATCAAGCCTGCTATCAGCGAGAATTTTAAATATTTTCCGCATGATTTCAAAATGAAATTTTTCATTGCAGGTGGCAAGTTTTGCCGTATCAAGGGTTCCCCGGGCAAAGCAGGCAAGGCAGTCAGAATGAAGCTTCATTAATTTTCCTCCATATTTTTTCCGGTCTGCTGATCTTCATGATAAGAATTGAAGAAACAAAATAAAACGCTGCAAAAATGGTAAACACTATCCTGTAATCAGATTAGGATCGGAGATGAAATAAGTTGAACAGAAATAGCGCAGAATTCCGGCCCATGTATAAGGCGCATTAAAGGTTGCATACTCGACGTATTCGGCCTTTGATGCAACGAAGTAGATGGGCCGGAAGACAAGCAATCTCGTTCAACTTATAAAATTTTCGATCCTTAAGTTGCATCAAGAATCATCCCTGACATCCACGGCCCTGAAAATCCGGATCTATATTTATTTTATCAGAGCTTAATAACATAAGTTAGGTTTTTAAGAAAATCAATTTACAGGTTTATTAAATCTATCTTTTTTTGCCACATATATTTTTATCTCTGCAGGGCTTTCAGTAGAATTCAGCACGAATTTTGTTTAAATTTAAAATCAGCGTCCTGTTATTGAACGTATTATTGAACAATAATTCAATATCTGATAGAAAATATCCATGATGTATGATGTTATAATAATTGGTGCCGGCCCTGCGGGAAGTGCAGCAGCCTATGACCTTGCTGAGGCCAACCTTAAAGTATTGATAATTGACAGGGTTGATTTCCCGCGGAAAAAACCCTGCGCCGGAGGTCTTACTCCCAAGACTGTAAATCTTTTCAGGTATGATATTTCATCAATGATAAAAAGACAGTGCAGGTACGTAAATATTTCAATACCCGGAATGAAAACAGCTCATACCTTTGGAAATGATATCCTGTGTTATATGACGCAAAGAGAGGCTTTAGATGCTTTCTGCCTTGAAAAAGCAATTGAAAAAGGCTGCATATTCAGGGTCATGAAAAATATTGTTTCCATTGAGGGGAAAAAAACACATGTTATCATAAACGCCCCTGAAGAAACCATAAAAACAAGTTATCTTATCGGAAGCGACGGGGTTAATTCCATTGTCCGTCGCAGTCTGGCGCATTCTGTTCCCATTAAAAGGTGTTTTGCCATTGAAATGGATGTTTATATCAAAAATCCATTTCAATACCGCATGGAATTCAAATTTATACCAAAGAAAAAATCTTATTACTGGCTTTTCCCAAGGGATGATCATTTAAATATTGGAATTTATACTTCAAGCCCAAAACATGGCAGAACATTATTAAATAAAAAAAATTTAGCGCAATGGGCAGATTATAAACTTAATTCATATACACCAGGTTCCATAAAAGGATACCCGCTTGGAACAGGAGGATGGAGGTACAGGGTAAAATCAGACAGGATTTTTCTTGCCGGAGATGCCGCAGGATTCTGCGAAAATTTTTTTGGGGAAGGAATATATCATGCCGTTAAAAGCGGTCAATACGCTGCAAAGGCAATCATTAAAGCCCTTAATACCGGATCAAATGCAGGGAAGGAATATCAAAAAAAAATACGCGTAATTCAAAAAGATCTGCTGATTTCACGTGCAGGGGCACAATTATTTTATAAATTACCGGAACCAAGTTTAAAAACATTTTCCATTCCGTTAATTCAGCAACTGGCCTTCAAAAGCTTCTGTCAACAACAAATCCGGACCTGAGTCCAGTTCTGCCTCACTCCTGAATTCCTGTCATAAACAACTTTCTGAGTTGCTGGCATCTCCATCGTTAATTTTATGATCCTCATTCATCTTCCTGTAATATTTTCATGCCTATAATACCCATGTAATCTGAAGATGATTACAAATTATGTAACGGTCATGATCTGATGATCAAAGATTCTGACAAATTAAGAACTTTGGTGTAAATGTTGCCTGCTGACACTCCGGCTGACGTAATTTCATTTAACTGCCATGAGGCAGATCTGAACTGCGTTACAGTTCATCTCAACGAACATAGAAAGAGTTTTTGTTACTTTGCCAGAAATGAGCTTTTTCTTATAAAAAAAATATGAATGGCCATGCAAAGCTGCAGATTATTGCAGGTAATGGCTCGTTTAAAAAAGTGATTGAAATGGATAAAAATCAACATAGATCCTTAAAGATAACTATTGCAGTTTTATCTGCATGGTCAGGCCTGATGTTTATTATCTTTGAATTAACCGGTGTCAAATGGTTTCAGCCGGGTGATTTCAGCTTTCCAACGGCAATGGCATATCATGGAATATTGATTCCGGCCTGGATGATGTTAACTTTATCCTATTACTCTCAACATATTGAAGATTGTGAATTTGAAGGCTCTGATTTTACTGAAAAATTATTGGGAGCAGGTGCAATATGCGCCGGCATACTCACGGGTATAGGATCTGCTATGATTCATGGTCAGGGCTTTTCACCAGGAACCGGTATTCAGATTTCAGGTATGGTTATTGCCGAAATTACAGCCCTGATAATTATCATTAAAGCATTTTCGTATCACTTCAGAACTTCCGGCGATAAAGTCAATACCACTGCATGGTGGACAGTATCAATTGCACTGATAGGTCTGTCGCTTGCAGCCCCGCTTGGCCATATTGCTGGTGCAGCAAAAGATTTCGGGGAAAAATTTAACATATTGATAGGACAAGCGAATTTTTCAGGACTTACCTCAAATGAGGTAATCAATGGATATATTGGCTCCCACAGTCATCAGATAATGGCCTCTTTCCTCGCCGCTGGTTTTGCCTTGCCGTTTATCCGTAAATCTACCTGCAAACAGGGTTTTTTAACATTTATGGAAAAAACAGGATTGTTTGTCATGGCAACTGCGACTATTGCTCAGGTTACATTATATCAATATTGCGCATGGTTTGGATGGGAACCACCTGACATCTTCTCAAACGGCACTAATGGTTTACCCCTTGACGATTTTGTTCTGGTTGTTCTGGGGTTTGGCATGTTATTGCTGATACCCGGACTCCTGCTTAAAAGAAAAAAAAATTGTGCATCAGAAAATTATTCCTGTTATGCTGACAGGCTGATAGCAGTTCTTCTGATGGCATATATGGTTTCTGTTGTGGCTCTTGGCCTGTACATTGAGTTCCATGAACAATATTTCGGCCACGGCCAGGGAAATGCGCTCGGTGTTACAAATGATCTGGCCTATATCAGAGCACATATTCTTTTTGGGTTTATGATTATTCCGGCACTGCTTGGAGCGTTGCTGAACGGAAATGTAATAAATAATAGAAAGCAGGTATGGATTATTACAGCAGGATTTGCTATTTTTGTGATTGTAACGGGATTTACAGGAACATTTGTATGGACATTTTTTTTAAATTCTCTGTTACTTAAGATTTCCATTGTATTTACAGCTGTCTTTCTTTTTATTTTTGGATATTTCAGCATCGTGAGATCAAAAGCATAAGACTTAAAGGCGGTAAAGCAGTATGCATTGTGTATGAATCAAATTCCAGATCATCCATGATTGTTGCTGTTTTGGGAAGAGAAATCATGTAGATAGTGATTGTTGAAGATGAAAATTCCTTTCAGATATTCTTAAAAAAGGATTTAAAATTCCTGTTTTCATGCTCACAGCAAAGTATACAGCTTTGAAACGATCAAATGAATAACTCTGATCCAATACCAACGGCATGTTCTGTACATCTTCTTGACACATGGCAGAAATCAATATATTTTTTCTGAGAATGAAAATAAATACAATTTTAAACAGATATATCTTCAGAGAATTGATCTCTCCTTTTGCGATCAGTTTTTTATTCCTCACCTTTATATTCCTCATGACGAGAATCCCTCAAATAACCAATATGGTGGTAAATTATAATACAAAAATTATAGATATTTTACTTTTGATTGTTTGTAGTCTCCCCCGTTTCATGGAGTTTACCATCCCAATCTCTGTTATGCTTTCCGTTCTTATAGGTTTCATACGTATGTCCCGGGACAATGAAATTACAGCATTAAAGGCAGGCGGAATAATTGTATACAGACTTCTTGTTCCCGTTATATTTTTCTGTATCCTTGCAACTTTACTGACCCTTTGGATTAATTTATATGCACAACCATGGGGGAATCGTACCGTTGAAAGTCAGGGTATTAAAATTGCCCGTTCCAGTTTTAATATTGCACTGAAGGAAAGAAGGTTTAATAATATATCTAATGGAATTATGATTTATTTCAATTCTAAAGACATACGAACAAAACAATTAAAAGACGTTTATATTGAAGACAACAGAATCAACGGTAAAATCGGTATATCCGTCGCTCCCGCGGGTATATTGTTCTCAGAGCCCCAAAAAATGTCGTATACTTTGAGACTTTATAATGGAATGATCAATCAGGTTGATATAGAAACAAAATCTGTTAATACTGTTCATTTTACGACCTATGATATCAATTTTGATTTTCATCAATTAAAACACAGATCAAAGAGAAAATCAAAGGATATCGATGAAATGAGTATAGGAGAGCTTATGCTTTTTGCGAAAAAAATATCAAAAAACAAAGAACTTTCAAATTCTGTATCTATGGAGATTAACGAAAGGCTGTCTGTTCCTTTTGCATGCATCTCTTTTGGAATTTTATCTTTTGCCTTAGGACTTCAGGCCGGTTCTTTAAGACGTTCTTCAGGTCTTAACCTCGGCCTTGGTCTTTTTTTCTTTTTATTATACTACTTGTTTCTCGTTGCGGGCTGGTCCTTTGGTAATTACTGGTTCTATCCTCCTGTGGTTGGAATGTGGCTTCCTGATTTTGTCATAGCATTTGCAGGTATATATCTGCTTAAACGTATGGTTAATGAGCGTCCTCTTCATCTTCCCCGGTTTATCTCACATTTCGCGCGCATTGGTAATAGTTTTCCTGATTTATTTTTGTAATATTTTTTAACTTTTTTAAGGGTATCAATTTATCCTGTTTCTTTTATAAATTTAAAATTCCACCAACCATCTTGTAGATTATCATACACACTGAATGGGACTTTCAGTAATTTTAACAGTAAATCGTTTTTTCAGTATCGCTTTAACCCCGGCAGCGGGAGAATCATAGTTACCCGTATCCATTGCAGCTGTGATTAATCCCGTAAGATGGCGGAATCTCTGTTCCTCTATTGTTCCCGCAAAAAGAGGCATGCTTATCCCTTTTGCAGTTATGATCCTGAAATCGGAAGACCAGAGTCTCAGCACCCAGCGG
>WFQS01000382.1 GCA_015486915.1 Desulfobacteraceae bacterium | reverse complement strand
GGAAAATCGATGCCGAGTTTTTTTACGGTTTCAAGGGTTGGAATGCCGTTGTCTGTCCAGCCCCGGCGCAGATAAACGGCATCTTTAAGCTTTTCGTACTGGTCTTCCCTGTACTTTCTCAAAAGGGCAAGTTTT
The DNA here is from genome assembly GCA_015486915.1 of Desulfobacteraceae bacterium. The sequence continues at coordinate 3,559 of WFQS01000382.1, read as the reverse complement.
TCTTTTATTGCCATTTCTGAAATATCTTCTTTGTACTTTTCAGTGAGATCCTTGTCATAGCGATCCATGCGGGATTCATACTCTTCCACGGTAACAGGGCCCATTGAACGATAGGGCAGAGTATCATGATCCCTTGTGCCGTATCCCATTTTCAAATTTAATATTCTCTGGAAATTGTAAACAGCCTCACTCATTGCAACAAGATCATCGGGGGTTGATTTACGGCCGGTAACTGCGGAAAAGAAATCCGCATACCATCCAAGGTGTTTTTCAACTTTTGCAGGTTCTTTTGTGGTTTTGTTGTCTTCGGGAACAATATCATTCCACGGAAGCTTGCAGAGACCGCAGAGCCCGAACCAGGTCCTGAACATTGGAAACCAGTGAAGCGCCTCTGCCTTGTCCTCAAAGGTCGGCATGAAATTATGGACCATATCAAGAAAAATTAGCCAGGCTTCATCGTGCTGGGGACCTTTGAGTGTAAGACCGTAACCACCCTGCTGGGCAAGGGATTCCTTGGTCATATATTCGGAAAATTCAAGGCCCTTGGATTCCATGCCAATATCCTGCATCACAGCGGGATCAGCATTGAATTTTTCAGCAAAGATTTTTTTCATCCTTCTGATACCCTTTCCCACAATGGCTCCAAACCCTTTGCCATCTGCCATCTGGTGAATGAGTTCAAGTGCGCTTAAACGGTTTCCAAAGTTAAATTCCAGACCACCGGTATCTTTTTTTGTAATAAATCCCATTTCATAGCATTCCATTACAAATGCCGTTGACGTACCAACTGAAATCGTATCAAGACCGTATGCATCGCAGTAGAAATTTATTTCAAGTATGGTAAAAGGATCAAAAATACCAAGGCTTGAGCCACAGCCTGCTATTGTTTCGTATTCAGGACCGTCAACAAACACTTTTTGACCTTTGTAAGGGCCTGTAAAGGGAACAAAATCTTTTACACCGTGGGAGCAGGCCACAGTACAGCCGCGCCAGCAGCCGTCATAGCCTCTATCAAAAATATATTCATAAACCTCCTCCCCGATATTTCTGCCCGCAGGGTGGCTGCCAAACCTGAAATTGTTCACGGGCAGACAGTCATGGGCATTCATTATGGGAACAAGATGGGTTGTTCCAACAAGGGACATCCTGTTCTGTTTCGGGTCAAGTTTTGCAATTTCACCTGCATGGAGTTTTAAAACTTTTCTTAAAGCATCCTTATCCGCAGGCTGGTTTAAGGTAAGGGAGATAGAATTCCACCTTGCAACAACAGCTTTAACTCTTTTGTCGGCAAGGACGGTTCCTGTGCCACCGCGCCCGGCCTGTTTATATCTGACTATTTTTCTTTTGGTATCAAACCAGGTAAAATTAAGGCATCCAAAAAAAGTGTTTTCTGCGCCCTTTCCAGTTGAAACAACAGAAATATTAACGGGATTTTCTTTATCAAAATGATATGTAAGTGCAGTTGAAAGTTCATATGAATCCTCTGGAAGATTTTCTGCACTGTACAATTTTATACATTTTTCAACACCGTCAATAAAAACAATTGTGTCTTTGTCAGCTTTGCCTGTGATTTCAAGGACATCAAATCCTGAAAATTTGGCATAGGGCCCGAAATACCCTCCCACATTGGAATCCATGGGTGCACCCGTCAAGGGAGAAATTGTGGTTACAATGCTCTTGCCTCCTCCCGGATATCCCGGGGTACCGCCAAGGGGACCTGAAGCAATACAAAGCGCATTTTCAGAATCATTCCATTTTGTACTGCCTGAAACGGCATGCCATAAAAGCCAGAGATCGTATCCCTTGCCGCCTATAAATTTTTCTTTTACCTTTTTATCAATATCTTTTATGGAAATATCAGATGATGACACATTAACATGAAGGGATTTATCCGTGTATCCGTTTTTAATCACGGGATGTTCATAGGACAAAGATTTGATTTCGTTTAACTTAAATCCAGCCATTTTATACTCCTTGCATTATTAGAATCGAAAATTTTAGCGGTTATTTCAAGCCCTCTTCTCCGCCAAAATCACGGTACAGAGACAATTCATCTGCAACAATTTTATCATTTTCCGTTTCATTATTTGTGGTAAATCTTGCAATGATTTCACCAAGCCCCGGCCCCAGCATATAGCCCTGGCCGCACATGCCCGTTGCATGGAAAAGTCCTTTGACATCATTGTTCCACCCCATGACAGGTGCTCCGTCAGGTGTCATGGGATATAATCCCCGCCATACCCTGCGAACCCTGATATTTTTCAATCTCGGCAGAAGATTGACCATTCTTGCACTGACCTGTGGGAGAAATACCGAGGTTTCCCTTTTGTCAGTTCCGAGAATCGGCGGATCAGGAGTGATACAGAAAACTATCTGGCCATGCGGATTCTGGTAAAAATAATAATTTTTTGATCCGGGTCCGGGTCTTAAGTCAATGATCATGCATTTAAAAAAAGGTTGAACAGGTTCTGTAATTGCACCTTCATGGGAATCCGGAAAAACTGGAATGTCAACGCCTGCAAGTTTTCCAAGATCCCTTGAAAAAGGACCTGCAGCATCAACAACAACGGGACTTTCATACCTGTCTTTATCCGTTTCAACTCCTGTGATTTTGCCGTTTTCCATGTTTATGGCTTTTACGGACTCGTTAAAATAAAAATCAACGTTTCCTGTTGCAAGACTTTTTCTGTAAAATGCATTAATGGCAAGGAGAGGGGATGCAGAACCGTCATCCGGTGAAAAAGTACCACCCATAAGACCGTCCCTGTTTATCCCCGGAGCAATTTCTGCAACCATGTCCGCATCAATATAGTCAATATTGAGGTTGTTTTCTTTTTGAATGGGCAGGATTCCCTTTAAAAGGTCCTCTTCCTGTTTTCTGTAAACTGCAAAAAGATATCCGCCCTTTAGCCACTCAATATCGTCGCCGTGGGTTTCTTTCCATGTGGAAAAAATTTCAAGGGAGCGCAGGCCGGCAATAATTTTTCCGGGAGCAGAATGGGTCGCCCTTATACCGCCTATTGCGTGTTTATTCTCGCCCTGACCCGGAGATGGATTTTTATCAATAACAGCTGTTTTTACACCCATTTCGCCCAGTGCCATGGCAGCAGGAACGCCAATGGAGCCTGCTCCGACAATTATGATATCATATGTTTTCATTTGTATCATCTCCTTTTACCCCGGCAAGTGTACCAAAGGGAACTTCCACAAAAAGGGGCCTGTCAATCCTGTCAGTTACCTCTTTTAAATCAACACCCTCATCCCTGAAAATCCTTAAGATCATGGTCCGGCATGTCTTTGATCCACATGATCCCATTCCGGCACGGTTAATTGCCTTAAGCTGGTTCACATCCCGAACGCCTTCCCTTATGGCCGCCCTGATATCGCCGGCCGTAACCCTTTCACACCTGCATATGACAGCTTCATCGGGAAGAGACGATGTGTCTGCAACGGGCAGTTCTTTGAATTTTTCCTCCTGGAACACAATGCCCACGGCTTTTTTGGCAACCGCTTTTCCCATTTTTACCTGAACAAGAAGTGTACCGGGAAATTTATTTTT
>WFQS01000381.1 GCA_015486915.1 Desulfobacteraceae bacterium | reverse complement strand
TTTTGATTATCAAGATCTCCAATATGCTGGCTTAAAAAAGCCCTGTTTTCCTTTGTCAGGCAGACTGTGCTCTTAAGCCCGCCCCCGCAGGCAAGAATATTGGGCATCGGTTTTTTTAAAAAAACAGGAAGCGGTGCATATCCCCTTGAACGTCTTAGAAATCTTGGTGATTTATGCTGAAAACATACAATGGAATCATCTGCCCTGAAGTAAATCTCCCTGTTGTGCAGAAGAAAATAATCAGCAATGTTTTTCAGGACGGAAAGAGCTTCTTTATTTTTAATGCACAATGGCTCTCCTGAAGCATTGCCACTTGTCATGACAAAAATACCAGGGCCGTTTTCAAAGAGAAGATAGTGAAGCGGTGTGTAAGCAAGCATAATCCCGAAATACCTGTTTAAGGGGGCAATAGCCGGGGAAAGGTTTTTTTTGTTAATTTTTATTTTTTTCTTTTCAAGAAGGACAATGGGCCTGGCATTAGATTCAAGCAGCTTTCTTTCTTCTCTGCTGATAGCAACATAATCCAATGCCGTTGTTGCAGAATCCGCCATGAGTCCGAACGGTTTGTGGGGACGGTTCTTGAATAGTCGCAGTCTTTTTACAGCATTGTCGTTAAAAGCATCCGCTGCAAGATGAAATCCGCCAAGTCCTTTAACCGCAACAATCCTGCCCTGTAACAGAAGATCTGCTGCGGCTTTTACAGGAGTTCTGCCATTTAATTCAACTTTTTTTCCATTATTGTCAACAAGAAACGCATGGGGTCCGCATACGGGACAGGCATTTGGCTGGGCATGGAAACGCCTGTCTTTTGGATCATTGTATTCCCTGCTGCACGCAGGGCACATTTGAAACCCTGCCATGGATGTTTTTGGCCTGTCATAGGGGATATCTTTTATGATGGTGTATCTTGGCCCGCAATTTGTACAGTTTATAAACGGATATTTGAATCTCCGGTTTTTACGATCGTTCATTTCATCAAGACAGTCCCTGCACACAGATACATCAGGTGGTATCAGGGCAGATCTTGAGCTGTTTTTACCTGTGCTTGTGACAATGGCAAAATTTTTATAATTTTTCAGGGGAATATTTTCTGACTTTATATTCACTACACAGGCAAGAGGAGGACTTTCGGCATAAATATCTCTGGCGAAATCATCCATGTCCTTTTCGCTTCCCTCAATGACAAGACTGACTCCACGGAAAGTGTTTAAAACCCTGCCTGCAAACCCGTATTTTTCTGCAAGCTGAAACAGAAACGGCCGGAAGCCAACGCCCTGAACAACGCCGCTGATTTCCAGCCTTCTTGCTTTTATTGAATTTTTCATTGCAGATTAGAGTCTTTTAAGCCCCCTGACCGTTTAAAGACCCACGATCTGATGCTTCTGTATTTTTTGCAGCACCTTCATTTTCCACAAAACTCTGATCAGAAAGGTCAAGCATTTCACGCAATGCCTTCAAAGTCTGTTCCGCACTTTTCTCATCAAGTTTACTGATGGCAAACCCAGCATGAACAATGACATAGTCACCTTTTTTTACATCTTCAAGAAGCATAATGCTCGCCTCTCTTTTAACACCGTCAACATCAACTGTTGCAATGGTATCCTTTATTTCAACTATCCTTGATGGAATTGCAAGACACATATTTTATTCCTTACGTAAGGGTATTTGCTATCAATTAGTAAATATTCGGACAGCACTCCATCTTCGCCTATTTTGGCCTTCACAATAGCATTGGTATGCTTTTGCAGTCTCAAATAGTCGAATATTAATCACTGCTCAAATTTTACATTATAAGGTTGACAGTCTCGTAAAAAGTCGAAAATAGCAAAATTGCTATTAATAATTTCAGTATGTTACAGCTGAGAAAACAGCAAAATTTTATTTTTTACGAGTTCATCAAGGTTTATATTTACTTTATTATAACTGCCATGAGGCGGATCTGGATTCTCTCAGACAGCCTTCCAACAAAACATGAAACTTTTATATTAAAAAGAACTTTAAGGGAGTTTCATATAAAACTTTCTTATAAACAATAAATAAAATATGATCAAGTATATTTGCATGAAACCCGGAGTGTGGCCATATAATTTTGCTGCATTAAATTATGGAAATACTGTGATCCGTTTAAATTACTTTTCAGGCCTCTTATGGTGCCGGGGCTTGACAAACATTGTTTTCAGATTTAAACTCTTTGTTTACCTTTAACTTTGCGAGTGTCTGCAAAAAAAAATCAATGCCCTGGCGGGCACAACAAAAAGGGGGATTGCCCATGAAAAAAAAATATTTTGTTTTTGCATTATTTGTGTTGTTCTCTGTAATGATTTTTTCAAATATAACGGTGGCTTCCACGGGACCCGTGGCCTTTACACCTGATCTTACATTTGGATTCAGCCCTGTACCTGAGGGCACCATTATAACACATGAATTTACCATTAAAAATAAGGGAAACGCTGTCCTGCATATTAAGCGGGTAAAGACAGGGTGAGGCTGCACCCTTGTCTCCTTTGACAAACAGATTCCCCCGGGCGGGGAAGGAAAAATAAAAATAAAAGTAAATTCCAATGGGTATGGTGGACGAAAACTTGTCAAAACAGCTGATGCATATACCGATGATCCAGCTCATGGAGTCATAAAATTTAAAGTAACCGGAAAGGTGAAAAAATTTGCAAATATCACCCCTGGCAGCGTTAGGCTCATTGGCTCCCCTGGAGATAAAATACAAAGTGTTGTAACTATCTCTCCTGCAGGTGAATATGATTTTTCCATTTTGGGAAAAAGCGTTCTCAACGGGAAAAATATGGATATTAATTTGACCCGGCCTGATCCAAAGAAGAAACTCTGGAAGCTTACAATAACCAATAAAATGAAAAAGCCAGGGAGATATTTTGATATTATAACCCTGAAAACAGACAGTAAAATTAAACCCGATCTTACGATTCGCGTATTCGGGTATCTTTTCAAAAAGAAGACTTTAAACAAGATAAGTTCCTGAAATTGAAATGAAATTAAATATAAAAGAAATAAAGGCCGTTGTTTTTGATTGTGACGGAGTGATGTTTGACACTGCAGATGCCAATAGAATGTACTATAACGAGGTTCTTGAACATTTTGGGAAAAAGAAGCTCACAGATGAACAATTTGTCAAGGTCCATATGTTCACTGTTAAGGAAGCCCTGGAATATCTTTTTCCTGAAATGGATTCCCTGTATGAAGTATATAATTACATGACAGGTGTCGGTTATCCCCGATTTATAAGTTATATGAAAATTGAACCCGGTTTAAGGCAGCTCTTGAAGGTTATGAAATCAAAGGGGTACATAAGAGCCGTTGCCACCAATAGAACCGATACCATGCCGTCTGTTTTAAAGGAGCATAAGCTTGAAAATCAGTTTGACATGGTGGTGACTGCCGCTGATGTTAAAAAACCAAAACCTGAACCTGACCAGCTTATTAAAATTATGGAGGAATTTGAACTTGAACCCTTTGAGATTATTTTTATAGGGGACTCTCAATATGATGCAATGGCTTCTTTTAAAGCAGGAACCTTTTTTATCGCATTTAAAAATGATTCATTAAAAGCTGATTTTCATGTTGATTCCATGGAGGAAATTGGACAAATTCTGGATATCGTATGATTCCTGGCCATGGCTGTTTTTTTATGCAAAAGTGTTTTTGAATTATAC
>WFQS01000380.1 GCA_015486915.1 Desulfobacteraceae bacterium | reverse complement strand
ATTTTCTGAATAGGGTATGGGGGAAATTTTATGGTTCTGACTTGCGCCCAGCATACCTTTAAGTCCAAGCATTCTTGGAATATCAGGACCGTGTATATCAACATCCATTAATCCTACCTTGAAGCCTCTGCCTGCAAGGGCCATGGCAAGATTGGCGGAGACACTTGTTTTTCCAACACCGCCTTTCCCGCTCATGATCAGAAATTTATTTTTGATTTTAGTAAGAGCTTTTTTCGCAAGCTCATCGGGATCAGGTTCCGGCATTTTGCCTGCAATATTTGTTGTTTTTTGAGAATTTTCCATATTAATCCTTATCTTTTGTCCTGTTTTTTTACCAGTGTCCATCTGTATTTGCCTCATCGGCAAATGTTACTTTTCCATCTTTAAATGCCTGAACTGCTTCTTTCACAGTCCCTGTTACATTATTGGCAACTTTTACATTTGCAGCATTTAAAGTTTTAAAAGCATTGGGGCCGCAGAACCCGGTGAGCAGGGCTTCTGCTTTCTTTTCACCAACCATTGCTCCTGCCTGGATACCGGCACCCTTGAATGAATTTGCGTTTACTGAATTGTCAAGAGCCTCAAATTCAAGGGTATCTGTATCAACGATAATTATATATGGAGCCCTTCCAAAACGGGGATCAACCTCTGAATCAAGATTATTCCCTTTGGATGTCACAGCTATTTTCATTGTTTATTCCTTTTTGTGAACAGATTTTTCCTGTTTTTTTTAAATTTACCCCTGTTACATTGCGCCGCCGCCACCGCCGCAGACCTGATCGCTCTGAATTTCGGGAAGCTTTCCTGCAATGAGATCTTCCACAACAGGCCTTATTTCAGGCCTCTGGTCATCATGATAAACATCAATGCCAACCTGTTTAAATCCCATCAACGGCCTCATTCCAATACCACCGACTACAAGGGCTGTAACCTTGTTGTCAGCCAGTAAATTTACAGGCACCATGCATCCGCCCTGAACGTGTTCCTGATTCTGAAGAGTAGAAACATTTTTTATCTCGCCATTTTCCACATCAATAAATGTAAATACATCACAATGTCCAAAATGTCCCGATCTCATTCCGTCAAGTCCGCCTTCACCATTTGAAGGAACTGCAATTCTTCCGTTTTCCATAATTTCAATCTTCCTTGTTTTTTAAAATTAAACTAAATGAATTTAATTCACACTACTGCTTTATTGCCGTTTCTTTTTATAAGAAAGAGCTCATTTTTGACAGAGTCACAAATGCTTTTTCCAAGTTTGTTGTGAGGCTCCGTAGCGCAGTCCAGCTCGGCCTCATGGCCGTTTATATGAAACTCCTGATAAGCACTATTAATCATTAGAGTTTCATTTTTGGTTGAGAGGCCGTCTGAGAGTCTCCAGCCCGGCCTCATGACCGTTATAAGAAATTCCTATTTATTCATAACAGGATTTTCCATAATTTTATTCCATATTCCCTTTATGACGCGGCTTGCCTGGGAATTATTGTCATATTCAAAAATAGTTTTTCCCTGAATCATTGATTTTGTAAAATCCGGATCAAAGGGAATATTGCCTACAACCTCAATATTTTTGTCCATGGCTGTTTTTTCAATTGCATCTGTCTGATCATCATTCAAATCATATTTATTGATGCAAACCATGGCAGGGACTTTGAAAAAAGCTGCCAGATCTGCGACTCTTTCCATATCATGAAGACCTGATACCGTTGGTTCTGCAACAATGAGGACGGCAGTTGCCTGACCAATGGATGCAATAACCGGACAACCTATTCCGGGAGGTCCGTCAGTTATGATCAGATCAAGTTTTTTTGCCTCTGCTATTTTTTTTGCTTCCTGTCTTACCAGCGCCACAAGTTTTCCGGAATTTTCCTCTGCAATTCCAAGTTTTGCATGTACCATTGGTCCGAAACGTGTATCCGAGATATACCATTCTCCGCAGGTCTTGATCGGGAAATCAATGGCATTTTCAGGACATAGATCAACGCATACCCCGCAGCCTTCGCATTCGATTTCATCAATTTCATAACCTTGTTCCGTTTCTTCCACGGCACCGAATTTGCACAATTCATGGCATAATCCGCATTGTGTACATTTATCAGGATTTATTAAAGCAATGCCGCCGCCCTTAAAATCAGTTCGCTTCTGAATATCAGGATCAAGGAGCAGATGAAGGTCTGCAGCGTCAACATCAGCATCACACATCACCATGTTTTCAGCAATGGATGCAAAGGCGGCAGAAACACTTGTTTTACCTGTTCCGCCCTTACCGCTTAAAACAATCAGTTCTTTCATCGTTATTAACTCCTTTGTCCAGCCAGTTCTTTGATTTGATTGTACAGATTTAGAAATTTTTCCTTCCACTCGGGCATTGCCCTGACTACAAGTTCTCCCTTTGAATAGATTTCAGCTATTTTTCTGTCAAAGGGTATTTCCATCAATATGGGCAAATTTTCTTTTTCTGCATATTTTTTAACATCATCATTGCCCATGCCTGCACGGTTGATGACAAGCCCATGGGGAATACCAAGGATCTTAACCGCTTCAACGGCAAGTTTTAGATCGTTGAGTCCAAACGGAGTAGGCTCTGTAACAAGAAGAATAAAGTCTGCACCTTTCATTGAAGCAATAACAGGGCAGGATGTTCCCGGAGGAGCATCAACAATGTTTATAAAATCCTTTTTTTCGTAAGTTCTCACATCCTTGATAATGGGAGGAGACATAACTTCACCCACCTTGAGACGTCCGCCTATAAACTCTATGAGATCAAGGTTTCCCCTTTCAATTTTTCCAAGTTCCCTGTCCATCTCAGACACTGCATTCTCAGGGCATACCGCAATACACCCTCCGCAGCTGTGGCAGAGTTCCGGAAAGGTGAGAACAGTTTTTCCCACAATGGCAATTGCGCCGAATCTGCATATTTCCATACACTTTTTGCAATAGGTGCATTTGTCTTCGTCAATCAGAGGAATCGGGGCAATAACCGGTATTTCTTCCTTAATTTCAGGTTTTAAAAAAAGATGGGAATTGGGTTCTTCAACATCGCAGTCAAGCAGTTGCACATTTTCTCCAAGTGCAAATGCCAGGTTTGTTGCAATCGTTGTTTTTCCTGTCCCGCCTTTTCCGCTTGCAATACTGATAATCATCAGTCGGGTTCTCCTTAAAAATTGTTATACCTGCCATTGGGCAGATCCTTTATTTAAGTCCGGTTTATTTTATTTAAGCCCGGTTTATTTTTCAGTAAGGTTTAATACTTTTTTTAAATACTCAATAAGGTCATAAGCTTCCTTTTTGCCGGGGTTATGTGGAAGCTGCATTAAAACGCCAAGCCCCTCGAATTCTTCATGAAAGTCTTTGGGTGACAGGGAACTCACAGCAATGCAGTTCATCATGGCATTTATGGAAATAATTTTTTCAACAAGCTTTCGCCCTGTCATGTCGGTAAGTTTTTCATCTGTAATAACAAGATCAAATTTTTTATCCTTAATCATGGAAAGGGCTACGTCACCGGAATTTGCCCAGTCAATATTCACATTGTTGTCTTTAAGAGTTGCTGCAAGCTCCGATAGATTGTCCCTGTTTTCACCTGCCAGTAAAATGGAAATCATTTATCAAATTTCTCCTGTAACTGAGTCTGTTCTGTTTAAAGCTTAGGATCGGAGATGAAATAAGTTGAACAGAAATAGCGCAGAATTCCGGCCCATGTACAAGGCGCATTAAAGGTTGCATACTCAACGTATTCGGCCTTTGATGCAACGAAGTAGATGGGCCGGAAGACAAGCAATCTCGTTCAATTTATAAAATTTTCGATCCTTAAATGCATGTATAAAAAGAATGAGCAGGCCAAACTTATCCTGCCCATTCTGAAAAACTTTTTATACATGCATCCATCTATAAACAGCCAGCTTAAAAGTTAAGTTAACAATGAATGTTAATCAGATGAATTTTCAAGTTCGCTGATTCTTCTGTTGATTACGTCAAGGTTGCTCTGCGCTGCATTGGCCTGGGCTTTAAGAATATTTAACTCTTCATCGACATTCCCGGGATTTTGTGCATATAAAGGTGTCTGTCCCCAGTTTATGCCTCTGCCAAAGCCCCTTGCCATTCCCATACCGTAACCATTTCCAAATCCTCTGCCAAAACCACGACCCATACCCCTGTTAAAATTCATTCCATTTCCCATGGGCTGTGGTGTGTATCCTGAGCCGGCTGTGTTGCATAATCCTCTTCTTCCACCTGTCATGGGGCCTGCCCCTGTTGGTCCTGTTCCATTAAGTCCTGGCATAATATCTACCTCCGTTTATCTTAGCGCCTTACTCCTCAATTCCTGTTAGAAAAACAAGAAATTGGGGAAAGGCAAATGGTTTGCGGGTATCGCCCGCCTTGGTTATTCAATGTTCTATCTGAAAGAATTTAACACATCTTTCATATTCCGTTATGGCCGGACAATACTTTACCGACCATAACGATAGTTATTTTTACCTTCCCTGACCTCTGCCCTGTCCGCGTCCAGCACCTCTACCTTTGCCCTGTCCGCGTCCCTGACCTTTTCCCTGGCCCTGTCCCTGTCCACGGTTTCCGGTCGCGCATCCGCCTTGACCTCTTCCCGTTGCAGGTCCCTGTCCCTGGGGTCCTGTTCCATCTCCTCTCGGCATATTTTCCACCCCCTTTATTTGAGCATAATAAGCATTTTTTTTCCCTTGTCCATGGCAGCCCCTGCATCCAGGCATTAAAAAGCCCGGAATAATTGGCTCCTTTAATGCAAAATTTTCAAGTACTCTGAATGCGCTGCCTGAAATAAAAGGAATAAACTCTATTTTACTTTCTGCAAGAATTGCTGCGGGTACTTCTGAAATAGCGCCACAGATCAGGACTGAAATATCCATTTCTTCAAGTTTTGCTGTAAAACGTGATGAAATTTCAGGGTTAAATGATTCATAATATCTGTTAATAATCCGCTTGTTTTCAATTTCTGCTATAAGAAGTGTGTGTGCAGAATCAAAAACAGGTGAAATCCTGTTTCCCCAAACTGTAATAGCAACTTTCATATCCGCGCCTCTTCCTGTGTTTTATTAAACAATAAAGCAAAGTATGTGCCATCATTATATATTTTTTGTCAATTATATATTAATATCTTTTATTTTTAATGAGTTATAAATATTAAGGTTGCAAAATGGATTATAACATCAGGGAGATACAATTGCATAATCGCAATTATTATTATTGCAATTATGCAATTGTAGAATTGCTTGATGCAAATATCCGTAGATTCCATCCATAATAGGAATTTTATACAATTTTATAAGAAAGAACTCTATTTTGATAAAGTAACTGATGCTCTTTCTATGTTCGTTAAAATCTCTGATTTTTTTGAAGCGCTGTAACGCTGTTCAGATCTGCCTCATGGCAGTTATAGTGAGATAGAAATGTCTTGAATAATAGGGTGAATGAAATCAGGAAGCAGAGTGGCTCTGTCTTTGTCTCCTTTTCCCGAACGGACAATTAGTGTATGATTCCCGAAATCAAGATCTTTCACCCTTAGCCTTACGCATTCAGAAATTCTTATGCCACTTGCATAGATCAGTTTTAACGGCAGAATTGATTTTTGAGGTATGTGATAAAAATATTTTCAATATACAATACAACAGCTTCATGTTCCTGTTTTATCAGCCATTCTTCATATCCCTGATGTCCAGGATTTTTTTCAAAAGCTTTTAAATCCTCCAGAGAAATATTATCCAGACCGCCATTGTGAATTTTCATGAATTTGTTCAACCACGCCTGATAGTACTTGACGATTTTTTGGGAAATACCGCATTCTTTTCTGAAAAAAAGTCTGTAAATCCTTTTTTACTCCAATTTTAACATCTTACAAATCCTTTTTTGCTAATCTATAATTTTGATGAACCTGTAAAAAGTCATATTTTGGCTTTTTTTCAGTGGTAACATACTGAAATTATTAATAGCAGTTATAGCATTTTTGACTTTTTACGAGACCATCAATTTTAACATTTTACAAATCCTTTTTTGCTAACTGCGGTGTGTTGGTTTTACAAATTTATTTAATAATATAGATTGATAGGAGTTGTCATGAAACACGTTATTAATAAAAATGGATTGTCTCGGTTTAAATGTTTGTCTATCTTTTTTTTATGGATTTTCATCCTATTCTCACACTGTTTTCCTGTTCAGATCTCTGCATGTGATATCAATCTTTTAAAGGCTTCCGAGAATAATAATGCACTCACCTATCAGGTAAGAAAAAATGATAAGCGGTGTGAAGGTTTTTATAACGAAACTGTGTCGGCCCCCACAGTTTATGTGGTCGGTGCAACCTTTGGCAGGTTTAGATATGATCTGGATATAAATACGGTCATCCATATTTCATCTCCTTTTATTGCCAACCAGCCTGTCAAGGTTCGTGCCGTTGGTATTGCCTTAAAAACATATTACAGGATGGATACTGAATTAAATGATGGAAAAACCCTAAAATGGCCTGTAGTAGACGTTCTATATGCCGCAAAACTTACAGATAAAATGATAGGCATATACGGCTGGACTGGCAGTGAGGGGAACAAAACATTTCTTCCTCTTTTTACCTCAACGAATAATAATAAAGATCATGGTTTAGAAACCGTATATTTTAAATTCTGCATATCAGTTCCTGTGCAGAATGTTGTATCGCGCATCTTTCTTGCCCAGGGCGAAAAAGGGTCATTCATTCAGGATTGGACCGGTACTGAGAAAAAAAAATTTCATGCAGGTGAACCTGTTTTGATTAAAATCCCGGCAGATAGCTTGGGAACGGCAGAAATATACATAAAAGCAATACTTGAGGATACGGGTAAAAAGATAGATCAAAAGTTTAAGGTGCTTATAAAAAGGTGATCTGCAATGGATAAAAAAGATATTGAATTTCTTGAAAAAGAAAAAATTCAAAGAATTGATAATGCAGCAAAATTACTTGCGGAGGATAAAAATCTGGTAGAGGTTAGAAAAGAAATTGAATGGGCAGAGACAGCAAACCGTTTATTATCTTCAACGCATAAGGTTAAATTCTTTAAATCTGTTGTGATTATGATGATCGTCTGTTTTATTGCGATTGGTATTGTTTTTTCTGTGAACATCATGCAGACCAGTTTTGCATTTGACATCACTGCAAAAAATATCAACTGGACGTTTCTGGATCAATGGTCATGGCCTCATCTGGCTGATACAAAACAAATCGATATTAAAAAAGGGCCTGCAAAAATATTACTCGAGAAACAACCATCTGAACTGGACCATATAAATGCAGACCAGATCAGTATGCATGATTTTCTTTTTTCAAAAAATTCAAGGATAGAAACAGGCTGTGATAAAAAAAAAATAACCCTTTATATTTCAGATTCTGAGTTTGACGGAAGTCTTTCAATCACCAACAGAGTTGATCCCATAAAACAAACCATTTCAGACAAAAACAAGATGAATTCAGAAATAATGGATATCAAGATGGAGGATGTTTCAAAAGACCGATTGGTTTTAGGGTTCATCCCTTCGGACAACCTGGAAATAAGTATTGCACAGAAGTCGAAGAACAGCCCGCCTGTCCCAATTGATAACATCAGTTTTACAAAGGAAGATCCGCCGGCATCAGGCTTTTTTTCCTCAACGATCCAATCTGGAAAGCTTGTGGTCATGGAGACTCATCATATATATAATTTACAGAAAAATGACAATATGGTGTTCAAACATCTGAAGATAAAAAAATTTTATATCACACAGCAAGATGACTCTTTGTTAATCCACATTATAGGATCAGCAAAGCACATTTTTCTTGGTCCAATGAATTTTGAGACCGATATTTCACCTTCCATTCTGGAATACATTTATTATAACCAGAAAATTCAGCTTTACTGGGTGGCATTTATCCTTGTTTTCTCCATTCTTTATAAAGGATATCAGCGATTTCTTTCATGACGCTGATTTTAATAATTACAGTGAAATTTTAAAAGGAGATTAAAATGAAAAAAGTCATTATTCTTATACTGGCAGTCCTTCAAATTTCTGTTCTGTATGCTCATTCAGAAACAAATTCTGATAAAGCAGCAGAAAAATTCAAAAAAAATGTTGTCAAAATTAGAACAACTTTTCAATCTGAAGATAATCAAATGGATGAAAACGGATTTGGTTTTATTATTGGAGAATCAGATGGCAATCTTTATATTGCAACCCCGGAACATGTCGTTAAACTGGACGATCCATATGCGGAGACCAAATCCATTGAAATCAATTTCTATAAAAATAAATGGGAAAGCCATCCTGCAACCTTAATGTCCCTGAAACAAAATCTTATAGACCTGGCATTAATCGAGGTTAAAAAGCCTGGGGATAACTTTCAGTGGGAAAAACGATTCTACTCGACCTCCTTTTCAGAAGGTGATGAAGTCTGGTTTATAGGAAAAAACGGACAATGGGCTATTCCTGAAACCAAGGGGCTAATAAGTGAGTTGCCATCAAGTTTCAGTGCAGAAATTAAAGCAGAAATGGACCGTGTCTGTCTAGGGATATCCGGTGCACCTCTTATCTCTCGAAAGGGAATTATTGGAATGATTACACAAGATTCCAATGCTGACATTACGGCATTAAGCATTGAGGCTATCCGAGACATTGTCACAAAGAAATGGAGGGCCCCTTGGGGACTGATTGATGAAAATTCTGGCAGGTATGGCAAACCTTTGCAACTAGGTCTGTGGTATCAAACCAATTTTAAAAAAATACAGGTTCTTCCCAAATTCAAAATTATGACCTCCTTTATTATTGCAAAACCTGCAGATATCTTTTCTTTTTATGCCAAGGCATCAAAGGAATTTCTGGCAGATAGACTTTTAAACGGAGAGACGCTTGGTAGCAGCGGTACAGACTCAAAAGATTATCATCTTCACTACAACTGGGCAAAACACCAGAGCAAATCCAGACTCAAAAAGGCTTTGATTGACAAATTCAATAAAATGGCACTTATCCAAAATTCCCACGGCCATGAGGCAAAAGCAAAATGGTATGCTGATATATGTACTGAATGGGCTAAATATAAAGTGAACTTTGGAAGTCCTGCTGCCAACAGCCTTGATTACAATCTTCATAAAAACTGGGCCAGGGGTACAAACGTTTCTGTTCTGCAGAATCTGATAAAAATGAGAATTGATAAAATATTTAATAGTTATTAGGTCATTGTCCCCCAATGAGGAGCTATAGTCCATTCTGTTTGACTTCATACTCTATTTTGAGATTAAGCTTATTCAAAATAGAGCATTTACTTCAAAAAGCAATATGAGGTCATTTGAAATGCTCTATAGCTCCAGTCGTCCTATGGGCTCCTTCCACTTTTTGTCCTGTTCCCCCACAGCTCAATTGATCTCAAGGCCGTTAGTGCCTTACTTCTCAATTCCTGTCAAAAAAACTAGAAATTGGAAAAAGGCAAATGGGTTGCGGCCATTGCCCGCCTTGATAACAGATATTGCAGTTACATAATATATAAACATCATCATCATTGAAAAATAAAACCATATATTGATTCCAATCACTAAATCTGTTAGTTAACAGGAATCAAATCAATGCGATTTAAGATAAACATACATGATGATTTACAGGATGATTTCTAATTTTGATTTCATATGCATTATCTGTATTGAATAACCGCCATGGGGCCGATCTGGATTCTCTCAGACAGCCTCTAAGCATCAAAGATTCTGACAAAAAATGACAGGGAAACTGAATTTGAACATTTTTTATAAAATTTCAAAAGTAACAGGAGAAAAAAATGGCTACTGCCAACCAGGACATTGACCAGCAATGTATCAACACAATAAGAACTCTTTCCATTGATGCTGTACAAAAGGCAAACTCAGGGCACCCGGGAGCTCCCATGGGACTGGCACCTTCTGCCTTTGTCCTCTGGAAATACTTTTTAAAACACAGCCCGAGAAACCCTGCGTGGATAGACAGGGACAGGTTTGTACTTTCCGGAGGCCATGCATCCATGCTTTTGTACAGCCTGCTCTATTTAACGGGCTATGGTGTTACACTAAATGATATTAAAAATTTCAGGCAGTGGGAAAGTAAAACCCCTGGACATCCTGAATATAAAGTTACCCCCGGGGTTGAAACAACAACAGGTCCCCTTGGCCAGGGATTTGCCAATGCTGTTGGAATGGCAATGGCTGAACGCCACCTTGCTGCAAGATTCAATAAAAAAGGAAAGGAAATTATTAACCATTTCACATATGTGATGTGCGGAGACGGTGATCTCATGGAAGGTGTTGCATACGAGGCAGCATCCCTTGCAGGTCATCTCGGTCTTGGCAGACTCATATGCATTTATGACGATAATTCCATAACTATTGAAGGTGGAACAGATATATCTTTTACAGAGGATGTAAGGGGCAGATTTGAAGCCATGCAATGGCATGTTGTCACAGTGGATGATGGAAATGATATAACAAAAATCAAAGCTGCCATTGAAGCGGGCAGAAAGGAGCAGGGAAAACCCACACTGATTAAGGTCAAAACTCACATAGCCTATGGAAGCCCTAATAAACAGGATTCTTCAAGCGCCCATGGCTCCCCGCTTGGCGAAGAAGAGATTAAACTTGTTAAAAAATTCTATGGGGTCCCGGAAGATAAAAGTTTTTATGTTCCCGATGAAATACTTTTTGAATGCAGGAAAGCCTTTCCGGAAGGTGAAAAAAAAGAACAGGCATGGCAGAATCTTTTCCATGAATATAAAGCGGAGTTTCCTGAAGATGCCGATAAATTTGTTGATGCAATAAGCGGCTTTCTCACAACAGGCTGGGATGCACAGATCCCTGAGTTTTCAGCCTCAGACAACCCAATTGCAACAAGGGCTGCTTCAGGAAAAGTGTTAAACCGTATTGCAGAAAATCTTCCGGTACTCATGGGGGGCTCGGCGGACCTTGCCCCTTCAAATAAAACTTTTCTTGAATTTTCAGAAGAATTTCAAAAAGGCAGCTATGACGGGAGAAATATAAGATTTGGTGTTCGTGAACATGCCATGGGTGCCGTCATGTCAGGCATGTTTCTCCACAGCGGTATACGCCCCTATGGCGGGACTTTTCTTGTTTTTGCAGATTATATGAGGGGTGCAATACGTGTGGCTTCCATTATGGGGCTTCCCATTATATATGTTTTTACCCATGACAGTGTTGCCGTTGGTGAAGACGGCCCGACACATCAGCCAATAGAGCAGATTGCATCTTTAAGAGCCATTCCGGGCCTTAATGTCATAAGACCTGCTGATGCAAAGGAAACAGCGGATGCATGGAAACAAGCTTTAATCAATACATCAGGGCCCACCGCCCTTGTTCTGAGCCGTCAGAAACTTCCTGTACTTGACAGAAAAGATACGGATGGAGAACTTCAATACGGTGCATATACTCTGCAGAACACAGACTCAACACCGGATATTATTCTGATTGCTTCAGGCTCCGAGGTCCATATATGTATTAAAGCAGCCGATACATTAAAGGAAAAGGGTATAAATGCAAGGGTTGTCAGCATGCCAAGCTGGGAACTTTTTGAAAAAGCGCCATCTTATTACCAGCGGAGAATTCTGCCGCCTGCTGTAAAAACACGCATTGCCGTTGAAGCTGGAATAACAATGGGCTGGGAACGTTACGTTGGAAAGTCTGACAGGGTCATTGGAATAAAGGGATTCGGGGCATCTGCACCAGGAGCAAGAGTGCTTGCTGAATATGGATTTACGCCAGACACCATAGTTAAAAAAGCAATGTCAATACTTCATAAACTATAGGGCAAACAGGATGCGTAAATTATTTTTTGGAAGTTCCCTTATCCTTGAATATTTCATGTAAACGGCCATGAGGCGGATCCGGACTGGTCCAGACCCGTCTCAAAGAATCAAAGATTCTGACAAATCTAGGGTCGAAGACGCGTAGCCAACTCTAATAATTCAAAGTACTTTGCAGGAGTTTCATATAACTGCCATGAGGCAGATCTGAACTGCGTTACTATGCCTCTTAACGAACATAAAAAGAGTATTTGTTACTTTGTCAAAATTGAGCTCTTTCTTATAAAAAAAATCACATAAGCCCGGCTGCAATGGCTATTATTCCTGCAAGCCAGCAATAGGGAGCAAAATAGTAAAGCTTGCCTGTTTTTACTATTTTAAGTAAAATTTTCAGTGCAGCAAGCCCCACTATAAAAGATGTCAGTGTGCCATAAAAGGTTGCAGGATCAAATGAAATACCTGTTCCAATGAAATCTTTCAAGCTTAACAGTTCGGCACCAAGTATTGCAGGTATGGATAAAAGAAAAGAAAATCTGGCGGCTGTTTCTCTGTCAATTCCTGCAAATAGACCTGCTGTAATGGTTGAACCTGATCTTGAAATTCCGGGAATAACAGCTATTCCCTGACATAATCCTATAAACAAACCCTGTTTTAATCTAATCTCTTTTGTTCCTGTGTTGTTATCCTTAAATTTTTTTGTACTCCATAGAAAACTGCCCGTTACGATCAGCATAAATCCCACCAATGGTACAGATGAAAAAAATACATTTGAATATTTCTGAATAACAAGGCCGATCATTGCAGTTGGAACCGAGCCTGCAATTATCATTGCCGCAAACATCAAATCCTTATCCTGTTCAATGGCACTGCGCAGGTTTTTTTCATGCCTGATGTTCATAAAAAGCCTTACAATGGAAATGACCATGGCTTTGATATCATTAAAAAACACCACGAACACTGCTGCAAGCGTTCCCATGTGGAGACTTATATCAAAGGCAAGAGCAGGGTCAGTTATCCCGAAAAAATTTTGAAAAAGCACAAGATGTCCTGAACTGCTTACCGGTAAAAATTCTGCAAGTCCCTGCAGTATGCCAAGCACTACTGCCTGATATATTTCCATTTCATTTTATCTCCCGTTACAATTATAAATTTTATCCTTTTATCGCCTATGCTGTCAAAGTTCAAGGTTTAAATTCAGGATCTGCTCACAACAAATACCAGGTATTTAGTGCCTTACCCCTGAATCTCTGTAATAAAAATCAGGAAATTGAGTCAGGCACATGGGTTGCGGGCATCTCTCTCTTTAGAATTTTTATAATTTATTTGGATATTTTGAGAACAACAGCGGTTCTTGTGGGAAGGTAGAGGCTTAAAATATCTCTGTTACCATAGGTTTTCGAATCATGGATGGTAAAATGAACCTGATCCGGTACTAATCTGTTTTCTCCGCCAAAGCTGTGGGAATCGGTGTTCAAAATCATTTTATATCTGCCGGGCGGTGCATCAAAGCGATAGTCTGAAAAAGATGTTGATGCGTTGAAATTAAAAACAAAAACAAGTCTGTTTCTTTTAAATGCAATAATCCTGTTTTTTTCATGTATATGCAGTAAATCAGGACAGGTTCCGTTGAGAAGAGTGTATTGAAGGGCAAGTTTCAACATCTCTTTGTCAAAATTTGCAAGATCGTAAAAGAAAAGATCCTTATTATCCCGCAGGGACCACTGCCGTCTGGCATAGTTATATGACCAGTTGTTTTTCGGACCCGGAAAATCGATCCATTCGGGGTGGCCGAATTCATTTCCCATGAAATTTAAATATCCGTTTCCAGCAGTTGCAAATGTGACAAGTCTGATCATTTTATGAAGTGCCACAGCTCTTAAGGTTTTTATGCTGTTTGTGTCTTTTCCCATTGAAGAGTAAATATCTTCTCCCATGAGCCTCATCATAATGGTCTGGTCACCCACAAGAGCCTGGTCATGGGATTCTGCATAGCTTATGCTTTTTTCTTCATTTCTTCTTGAATTAAGCTCATACCAGAGTTTCTCAAGGGGCCAGTTTTCATCCCTGTACTCTTTTAACAATTTTATCCAGAAATCGGGAACCCCCATGGCAAATCTGAAATCAAAACCTGTTCCACCTTTATCGGCAGGAGCTGCTATTCCTGGATATCCACT
>WFQS01000379.1 GCA_015486915.1 Desulfobacteraceae bacterium | reverse complement strand
GTATATTCCGTGATCATATTACCCCATATAATGCCCTATCAAATTGTGAACTTTCTAAATCAATTGACACGACAACTACCCTGACACATAGGGGGTAGCGTGGATTCAGTTTTTTGGCCTGCTGCACAAACTTGTGGTAAATCGGAGAGGCGCTTCTGCCGAACCCACCATCGCTCAACTGATACGGCGGATTGCCGACAATAACATCAAACTTTATATTAAAAATCTCCTCCGGGTTTCAGTATGGATAAACTCATAAGCATGGGTTTCCAGCCAGGGCACTGTCACGCTCATAACTGGCCTGACTGGCGCCGCAGAAAGTACATTTGCCGTTCTTTTAGGCATGCTCGACACGCTTGAAACGGATATTACCGTCAGGCGAATCAAAGGCGTCGCACACGGAATACTTGCCGTTGGCGGTCTTGGAGCAGTACACAGAGCGCCGCGCAAGCAGGGCAGTCAACTCGGTGATGGCGATGCCGTAAATTTGTTTGCTGAAAATGTGGTTGAGTCTCTTCCATTTGACCGGAATCTTTCCTTAGAAAGTGAATCAATGGATACTCCCGCACCGGTTCTGGGATAAAGACTTCATCTCGAAAGCGTATTCCCAATCCAGCTTCTTTGGATTCGTACCAATGTGCCACCTCAAATAGCTCTTGTTCAGCTTCATCAAGAAACTCAATGATCATAGTTTCAACCGACGGTCTAGATCAGAAAAAACTTCACTGGCTGGGCGCGAACGTGTTTCTCCTTGGTCATAACGAGTAATACGGTCACGGATTTCTACATCCCAAGCATGCCTAATATCATTTGAAGTATGAGGTTCACTAAGCATTAGGAGTCGATTAGCAAGAGTAAGCCTCTGATCTTCCGGCAAACGAATGGCTTCCTGTAATATTTGATTAATTGAACTCATATTTATAATATAGCAGTCAAGTTTTTATTTGTCACGATTTTATTGTTATTGGTGCCGAATGTCTATTCACTCTTGCCATTTGATTTCTATATCGCTCTTTTTGGGGCCCGAAAACGTCAATAAAGACCTGTTTTTAGGGGGTATTTTTGAACTATTTTCTTAATTGACGGCCTTCTTGCTTGGTCTGACCCCATTCCTACCCTCCAAGAACCCTTTTGAACCTGATGAGGTAGTTGAAATTGTATGTAGCCTGTATCCTTTGGCTGCTTGCTCATTGATTGTCGCCTGTAGATTAGTAAGACTTGAGGTTCCAGAACCTGTTCCGATGAACTTTTCTGTCAAAACAACCTGTATGACAAGATACATATCTCCAGCTTTCCCTTGTGCTGCAACTGCGGCTGCGTCAAATCCAAAACCTCCCATTTTTCTCTCCTTGTTTGTTCTTGTTATCGTGGGTTATTTGTTTCACTTAACGACCGCTGTTGAGCCGCGAGACTCGCAGGCATGATAACAAGACAACGGCTCATATGTGTTCGGCGTCTTTTTGCCGTTTTCATCTTTGCTGGTGTGCAATTTGGTAAACTGTTCTCAGAATATTCGTGCTGCTCCTTAAAGCAGTCTTTTTGACATCCAAAAGGGTTGTTTAAGGACAAAAACAGCCTGTTTTCAGTACTCTTATTATATTAATTCAGCTAATTAGCTTGGTCCGACCCCCTTGCGTCATGCGCCTTGCAGGCAGATCTTTTATGGAAAGACCTTTTTTCAGTTCCGAAGGCAAGATTTTTTTAAAAAAGAACAACTTGCTTGACATCTATTGCAATATAATTCATTGCTTATAATTTCAGACAAATTAAAAGGATAATCAAGAAAATTTATGGATACATTTGTAATTATTGTCGGCATCGGTGTCATTTTCTGGGGATTGACCATGCTGGCCATAGTGGACATTATTTTAAAGGATTTTGGTTCCATTAAAACCAAAGCGTTGTGGGGTGCGATGTCTTTGGTTCCGTTTATTGGATGGCTGATCTATTTTCTGGTTGGTGCCAAAAAAGGAATCCGGAAAAAAGATATAAAGACAGATTTCTGAATAATTTATCAACATCAGGATATTTACCTTAAGAATGCCTGTTCATTATCAATGAGTCTCTTGATTTAAATGATATTGCAGTTTGGTTCAATTTTATTTCCACAAAATATAACAATCAAACTGGCAATGCATCTCGTATAGAAAAGGATGATACCTGAAATATAAGAATAGCGGCATAATCAACAGCCCATTTATGCGAAATCGGATGGTGTTTATACCCTGAAAATAGGAATGGGGCAGCTGCTTATTTGCCAATATTACTCAAAAAATTTTTACGACGTATTTTAAAAAGAGAATCGTCCTCTTTCACCAGATAATAGTGCTTTTTGTCTTTCTCATCAAAGCATTCATAAAGTGCAGTATATGCCTCAATATCATCTACGTCACGAACACGGTGAACATCATCATTGAAACGTCTGCACACAGTTTCCCAATCCTCCACCATGCCTGCTTTTACAAAATTTAACGTGTTTTTTCTGGCATCATATTCCACAAGAATTGCGTCCATGTTTTTCCTCCATTAAAAAATGGGTTTGTCCCGTAAAAAATCGATAATCATGTTTTATGCCTTTTTATAATATCAATAATCAAGGCACATTCAAGTCCAAAGGGCAGATACCCTGCATAACCTTCCAATGGCATTTCAAAAATATGAAAACGGTCAACAAAAGGAATCGAGTACTGCCACCTGGCAAGGCTGAACATATTCAGCATTTCCCATAAAAAACCGCATATCAAAGCTGCACAGGCATAAACAGCAACAATTGTGTAATCTGCATTTTTTACATCTGAAAATATATGTTTTTGCCCTGACAAAATCTGAAATCCTAGAAAAACGAGAAACGGGCTTATCCATATACACCAGAAAAGCATATCTGGAAATACTGGTGTAAGAAAAAGAGATAAGCTGCCGCAACCTATTATTGAAACTGCAAATTTTGAGCTTTCTATAATGGGGAAACCTTTCATATCGCAGAAAGCCTCCCTGAATAAATCAAAGTCTGAAAGCCATGATCCAGTGCTTTTAACCGCAGGCAGAACAGTAGAGAAGCTCAGGGTGGCAAGGATAAAATATTTAAGAGCAGGATACTGGCTTCCTGAATAATGCCAGTTTGATGTAAACCGGTTAAGGTATTCGAAAATCCACCAGAACAGAGCACTTGCAAAAAAAAGGACGATAAAATCTAAACTTTCATCCTTGATGGGGCAATGGCCTGTTTTTTGGAAATTCAATGCATTGATGAGCAAAATAAGGCACAGCCATAATGGGAAAAAAGTATGAGCCTGAAAAGGTGCAAACCATGAAAATCTTGTCCACGCAAGAATCCAGAAGACAAAAAATCCGGCAAGGCAAACATATCCCCACCATGGAAACCCATGGGATGGGACAGTGTCGGGTGTCAGGGTACGAAACGTGATTGCCTTTTTTATGAAAGGATATATAAAAGCCACTATACAGCCTGCCATAAAAATAAAAACAGGCAGTGAAAAGGGTGCATGTCTTACCATGACAGGTACAGGAGGAAAATCCAGAAAGCGTTCAGGGGAAATCCCTGCAACCAGTGCACCTGCCGCTGGAAGTGATAGGATCAGAAGTGTCGGAATAACAATATAAATTGAAAATATTTTCATGATCTTCCTTTGTAGATTCAGGATCTATTATATTCAGTTGCCATTATCTTGTCCATATTCAATTATATATGTTATAATAGCACTTTAAAATTTTAATTAAAAAAGGGTAAACCCCCGGCTTTGCCGGGGAGACTCCCAAAGTTTGACATTTGCGGGAATATAAGAAAGTCTCCAAAACTGTGAACCGCTCAAAGATCACAGAAAAGGAGACTTTCAATGAACAACAATAGAAAATTAAACCATACGACATATGATTGCAAGTATCATATCGTTTGGATTCCAAAATACCGGAAAAAAGCAATATATGGCCAGCTGAGAAAATATCTCGGTGAAGTTTTTAGAGATTTGGCGCTACAAAGAGAATCCGAGATCCTTGAAGGGCATCTGATGGGAGATCACGTTCATATACTGATAGCAATACCACCGAAGTATTCAGTAGCTCAAGTTGTCGGTTGCATCAAAGGGAAAAGTGCTATTCATATAGCTCGAACCTATGCTGGCAAAAATCGCAATTTTGTTGGGCAAAATTTTTAGGCCAGTGGTTATTATGTTTCAACAGTTGGACGAGATGAAGAGACTGTAAGGAAATACATCCAGAAACAGGAAATCGCTGACAAAAAAATCAGTAGTTGCCAAATTTATAAATGTTGTAATTATCGCTCCTATAAAAATAGCCAACATTAACATCCAGTAGGGCTTACGATTAATCCGCCCCTCAAATGAAAATAGCATTTCTGACATAATGTTTCTCCTCACTTTTTCCTTCACATAAAATTGTTTACTCCATTCAAATGCTACGTTGAGCTCAGCTGCCTTGTAAAAATAAATCTGTCCCCATTTCCTGATATGATTGTTCACTCTGGCGTACTCATCAGCGTATTTTTGGTTAGGCCCATTTTGAATACTGACCATTATTTGGGGGTTCATAGGAATAGCCCATGAAAAAGCGAAGGGAAATCCTTTTCCTGCTTGATCCAAGGGTGTGGAAAAACTCCGAAGATCTGCCACGCCCCATAGAGTAATTTTCTGTGCTTCCATCCACTCAGCCAGCCAAGTTGGAAAAGTTCGGCGTCTTTTTGCCATTTTCATCTTTGCTGGTGTGCAATTTGGTAAACTGTTCTCAGAATATTCGTGCTGCTCCTTAAAGCAGTCTTTTTGACATCCAAAAGGGTTGTTTAAGGACAAAAACAGCCTGTT
>WFQS01000378.1 GCA_015486915.1 Desulfobacteraceae bacterium | reverse complement strand
CATCATATTGATGGTTGATCTGGGTGATTTAAGGGAAGGTGTTCTGCCTGCAGATGTTTTTAGTCTGGTTAAGGAAATTAGTAATTTAAAAGGTGTTAGATTGAAGGGGCTGGGGGTTAATTTTAACTGCATCAGCGGAGTTGATCCAACCCCTGAAAAATTGCTGGAATTGGTATCTTTATCCATAAAAATAGAAAAAGATCTTGGTATAAAGCTTGAAATACTCTCAGGAGGGAACACCAGTTCTTTGGCTTTAGTCGTAAACGACACCCTCCCTGAACAAATCAATCAACTAAGAATTGGTGAAGGAATCCTTTTAGGACATACGGATATTTTCACCAATATAAAGGGAACCTTTCAGGATTCGGTAAAGTTATTTGCCGAAATCATAGAATTAAAACAAAAAGAATCAACACCTTTAGGTTCCATCTCCAGAGATTCCTTTGGACAAATCCCGAAGATTAAGTCTAAGGGAGTTAGAACCAGAGCTATCCTGGCGATTGGGAAGCAGGATATATACCCTGATAATCTGCTTCCCCTTGATAAAAATATATCAGTTGTGGCTGCCAGTAGTGACCATTTGGTGGTTGATGTCACCGAATCGAGGACTTCATTCAAGGTTGGTGATGAAATCCAATTTATCCCAACCTACCCAGGAATACTCTCTGCCATTACCTCCAAATATGTGAAGGTCTACACAGATTTTGCCGCTGTCAGTTTAGTTTGAAGCATCGAAGACAAAAGATCCCTGCAAGGGGTCATTTTACATGAAAATTGATATTTAAAGGAGATTATGATGAAGTCAGAAAGTTATATCAGTATAGAAGACAAGTTTGGTGCGAAAAACTACAAACCCCTTGATGTCGTATTAAACCGTGGTCAGGGGATCTGGGTCTGGGATGTTGATGGCAATAAGTATATGGACTGTTTGTCAGCTTATTCCGCAGTGAACCAGGGACATTGTCACCCTAAAATTCAACAGGCCTTGGTAGAGCAGGCAGGCAAGCTTACCTTAACATCAAGAGCATTCAGAAACGACCAGCTTCCGATGTTTTATAAAGAGCTGTGTGAATTGACCAAATCCCATAAGGTACTTCCCATGAACAGTGGGGCTGAGGCCGTTGAAACGGCAATTAAATGTGTTCGCAAATGGGGATATGAAGTTAAAGGGATTGAAAAGGATAAAGCCGAGATCATAGTATGTAGTGACAATTTCCATGGTCGCACTCTTTCTATTGTCGGATTTTCAACAGATGACAATGCAAGAGATAATTTTGGTCCTTTTTCCCCTGGTTTCAAAATTATTCCATTTGGTGATGCAGAGGCCTTTGGAAGTGCTATAAACGAAAATACAGCAGCTTTTCTGGTGGAACCAATCCAGGGAGAGGCTGGAGTTATTATCCCACCCAAGGGATATTTTAAAAAAGTTAAAGAAATTTGCGAGCAGAACAATATAATTCTTATTCTGGATGAGATTCAGACAGGTCTTGGGAGAACAGGGGCGCTTCTGGCAGAGGAGCACGAAGGCATCGAAGCCGATTTGACCCTTATCGGTAAAGCGCTTTCAGGCGGTTTCTATCCGGTGTCTGCGGTACTCTCCAATAAAGAAGTCCTGGAAATTTTAAAACCCGGCCAGCATGGTTCTACATTTGGTGGAAACCCGCTTGCCTGCAGTGTTGCACGGACTGCACTTAAGGTTCTTATAGATGAAGGCATGATCAAGAATGCCAAAGAAATGGGGGATTATTTTCTTTCAGAACTTAAGAAAATTAAAAATAAAGACATCAAGGATATCAGGGGCCGCGGCCTGATGATTGCAATCGAACTGCATGAAGGCACCGAAGGCGGCGCCAGGGCAATAGCAGAAAAATTGCAGAAACTGGGGATTCTATGTAAAGAAACCCACACCTATACCATACGATTTGCACCTCCTCTAATTATTAAAAAAGAAGAGATTGACTGGGCATTGGATAGAATTACTCAGGTACTTGGCAAGTAATTAAAGGTAAGGATCGGAGATGAAATAAGTTGAACAGAAATAACGCAGAATTTCGGTCCATGTACAAGGCGCATTAAAGGTTGCATACTCAACGTATTCGGCCTTTGATGCAACGAAGTAGATGGGCCGGAAGACAAGCAATTTCGTTCAACTTATAAAATTTTCGATCCTAAGGAGGGTAGCATGGATCTCGGATAAAAATGAGAAATTACCATTTTTTTACGAGACCATCAACTTTAACAGGGGCTCTTGTGCCTTTAATACTCTTAAGAATTGTTTCAGCAGATCCTTGGAAGCTGTTCTCCGGTGAGCATATCAACAATCCTTGATCCGCCTATGGCGGTGTCCATATATACTTTTCCCGGTTCATCTGAAACCACTTCACCGATGATCACTGCATTTTTCCCAAATTGATCTTTTTTTATGGCTTCAAGTGCCTTGCCGGCATCTTTTTCTGCAACAAAGGCAAGAAGTTTTCCCTCGTTGGCAAGATAAAGAGGATCAAAACCGAGGAGCTCGCAAATTCCTGCAACTGCAGGCTTTACAGGAAGAGAGTTTTCATCAATTCTTATGCCAAGCTTTGACTGAAATGCAATTTCATTTAAGGTGGTTCCAACTCCGCCCCTTGTGGGATCCCTTAACACATGGATATCACAGCCTGAGTCAAATATTGATTTTACCATGGTATTTAAAGGGGCTGTGTCACTTTTAATATCAGAGTCAAATTTTAATCCTTCCCTTGTGCTTAAAACGGTAATTCCATGGTCTGCCATGGTTCCGCTCAGGATGATTTTATCACCGGGAACTGCCATCCCTCCCGAGACGTTAACATTTGCCGGAATTACACCTATACCGGAAGTGTTAATGAAAATTTTATCACATTTACCCTTTGGCACAACTTTGGTGTCTCCAGTTACAACTTTAACCCCGGCTTTATCGGCAGCTCTTCCCATTTCTTCAAGTATTTTTTTTAAATCGGAATATGAAAATCCCTCTTCAATAATCAGGCCTGCGCTTAAAAACAAGGGTTCTGCACCGCACATGGCAATGTCATTGACAGTTCCGTTCACTGCAAGATCACCAATATTTCCTCCTGGGAAAAAAATGGGGTCCACCACATAGGAGTCCGTTGAAAATGCAAGTTTTCCGCCGTTAAGGTTGTTAATTTCAAGGTTGGCCCCGTCGTCAAGGTCGGCAAGTATCGGATTATCAAACACAGGAAGAATCATATCGGAAACCATTGCATGGGATATTTTCCCACCGCTTCCATGGTCAAGTACAATTTTATCATCATTCATATTAAATTATCGCCTTTTATTTTAATTTGTTATACTTTTAATTTGTTATTTTATCTGTGCTTGTGTTGTTTACCTGATTTAATTATACCTGTAAAATGCTGCGCATGATCCTTCACTTGAAACCATGCAGGGACCAACGGGATGAACAGGAGTACATTTTCTTTTATACAAAGGACATTGATCAGGAGTTTTAATGCCCATGAGTATTTCTCCGCAGGCACAGCCCTTTGGTTCATCAGCGTCGGGAACAGACAAATTAAATTTTCTCAGTGCGTCAAAATATAAAAATTCTTTTTTCAGCCCCATGCCGCTGTCCGGGATCAGCCCTATCCCCCGCCATACAGCATCAGTAGTTTCAAACACCTCGTTCATTATTTTTTTTGCCTTTGGGTTTCCGTTTTCTGCAACGGCACGGGGATATGCGTTTTCAAGGGCGGGGCTGCCTTTTTCATTCTGTTTTATCAGCATGAGCACGGCTTTTAAAATATCCACTGGCTCAAATCCCGCTATTACCGATGGAATTTTATATTTTTTAAACACAGGCATATAGGCATTTGTCCCTGTTATGACTGAAACATGACCCGGGAGAATAAAACCGTCAATATTTGTTTCATCTGTTTCCATGAGTGCTGCAAGGGCAGGAGGAGTTGTCTTATGGGCGGAATGAATGGAAAAATTTTTAAGCCCCTGGTCTTTTGCCATGAGAATGGAAGCGGCAACGGTGGGGGTTGTGGTTTCAAATCCAACGGCGCAGAAAATAACCTCTCTGTCGGGATTTTTTTTTGCGATCTTAACCGCATCAAACACAGAATAGACTATTCTTATATCCTTTCCATCTGCTTTTTCCCTTTGAAGTGAGGATATTGTTCCCGGAACCCGCATGAGATCACCGAAACTTGTAAGAATAACATCATCTGTCATGGCAAGGGCAATGAAAGTATCAATGTCCTTTTGAGATGTAACGCATACAGGGCATCCCGGTCCTGATAAAAGACTTATCCCATGGGGCAGGACAGTTCGTATTCCGTGCCTGAATATGGACATTGTATGGGTGCCGCATACTTCCATCAGTCTCATATTTTTTACTGCAGTATTTTTAATTTCACTTGCGATCTTTTTTGCAAGATCACCGTCCCTGTATCTGTCTCTTATACACATCT
>WFQS01000377.1 GCA_015486915.1 Desulfobacteraceae bacterium | reverse complement strand
GTATCGGGATCAGCAATACAAATAGTCTCATACCTTCTCATGTTTTTTCTCCTTACGGATATTAAAGCCCCATGTATAAAATCACACTGGAGCAAGGATTGATATCAGCCTTATACACATTTCTTTTTAAGAATTCGTGATAAATTCCTGTTTCATGGTCGTATCATATCAATAGAAACTCATACTCCGACCATGCTGTTTTTATGTGCATACAAGGCTATTAATACACTTAGGATCGAAAATTTTATAAGTTGAACGAAATTGCTTGTCTTCCAGCCCATCTACTGCGTTGCATCAAAGGCCGAATACGTTGAGTATGCAACCTTTAATGCGCCTTGTACATGGGCCGGAATTCTGCGCTATTTCTGTTCAGCTTATTGCATCTCCGATCCTTAATACAAAAATTTGAATACTATCATTGATCATAGTCCCGGTCAAGATCATTTTTCCCGGTGATCTATTTCTGTCTGTAAAGCTTCAAGCTCTTCCCACCTTTTATATAGTTTTTCGATTTTTTCCTGGCTTTCATGGATAAGGTTATAAAGTTTAACAGATTTTTCAGGATCGGAGATGATATTTTTATTTTTTGTCTTTTCCATAAGTTCTTCTGCTGTTTTTTCTGCGGATAATATTTTTTCTTCCATATGTTCCAGTTCGAATTTATCTTTATATGAAAGTTTTGCAGGGAAAGTTTTCTTTGTGTTTTTGATAATTTTTTTTTGGGGAATGGATTTTTTTTCTTTTTTTCTCTCTATGCTTTTTTGTTTAATATTTAAACACTGGTTATAATCTGCAAATATGCCTGAGCCGCCTTTGCCGTCAAGAAAGAGAACTGAATTTGTCACATTGCTTAGAAGTCGTCTGTCATGGGAAACAAGGACAATTGCACCGGGAAAATCCATAAGGCTCTGCTCGAGAATTTCAAGGGAGGGGATATCAAGGTCATTTGTAGGTTCATCAAGGAGAAGTACATCTGCCGGCCGGATCATTAATTCTGCAATGAGGATCTTAGTCCTCTCCCCGCCTGAAAGCCTTTTTAAGGGCAGGGTAAGCTGGTCAGGTGTGAACAGAAATTTTTTTGCCCAGGAAACAACATGGATACTGTCTCCCCTGTATATAACTGAGTCACCTTCAGGGCTTAATGCTTCTTTTAATGTCATATCAGGATCAAGACCAGCCTTTGTCTGGTCAAATACGGCAATTTTAAGCTGGTCTGCCTTTTTTATTATTCCTGAATCGGGCATGAGTTTACCTTCAAGAATTTTCATTAAGCTTGTTTTTCCGCTTCCGTTTTCACCCATAAGACCAAGACGTGTTCCAGGCATCAGTTCCAGTGTGATATTACTGAAAAGTTTTTTATTGTTTAATGATTTTCCAATATCAATACATGTAAGCAGCTTTTTTGTTTTGCGGAAACTTGAGTTGAAATTGATTTCAGGTGTATATGTCTGTCTGTTCCTTGTTCTTATGGCTGCAAGTTCAAGTCGTATTCTGTCGGCCTTTTCAATGCGGAAACGGGCTTTTGTTGATCGTGCCTTTGCCCCCTGTCTCAACCATTTTGTTTCTCTTTTCATCTTGTTGGTCAGTATGTTTTCCTGTTTGACCTGACTTTCAAGAAAGTTCAGCCTTATCTTTTCAAACTGGTTATAACCGCCTTCAACAAGAAAATATCCCTTTGGATAGCATCTTCCTATCTCCATGATTCTGCTGCATGTATTTTCAAGAAAGCAGCGGTCATGGCTTACTATTACAAAGGCAAAATCGGCATTTTGCAATATTTTTTCAAGCCAGATAATTCCGCTTATATCAAGGTGGTTTGTGGGCTCGTCAAGTAAAATCAAATCAGGTTTTTTTGCAAGTGTTCTTGTTATGGCAAGTCTTTTCTTCCACCCTCCTGAAAGGGATGAGCACAGGGCATTTTCATCCATAAATCCGCCTTTTCCCATCATTTGCCTGATAATTCTGGATTTTTCCTGATCATTGAAATTTTCTTCACCAAGGGAATCTGCAAGGGTCTGCTGAATAGTTTTTTCAGGATCAAGATCATCTTCCTGGGCAAGATAGGCAAGTTTTGAAGCACCCTTTAAAAATTTTTCCCCTTTTTCAGGTGAGGATTTGCCAGCCATAATTCTCAAAAGAGTTGATTTCCCGCTTCCGTTGCTTCCAACTATTCCAAGGCGTTCTTTTTTTTTGATATTTATGGAGAAATTTTCAAAAACAGGCTGATCCCCATAGGATTTGTATATGGATTTGTAACTGAATATAAGTGTCATGGATAAGATTTAGATTGATTATTTAAGGATTGATAACTGCCATGAGACAGATCCTGGCAAATCTGTTTCCGCCTCATTGCGGCGATTGGATTATTTTTTTATCTGTCTGTAAACCCTGACCATTCTTAAAATAAACCCTGCAAGCAAAGTAAGGCTTATCAGGATGATCAGGGAAGCTGCAAAAAAAGTCATGACAAAATAAAAAGGATCATGAAGGGAATATGAGCCAAGGAGAAGATCTACCCCGAACAGTATGAAAAACAGGGAGACCGCACTTAGAACTGCCTGGAGTGCCCACCAGTAGGATGTCATTGTAGGATTGTTCCTTATTTTATTGTTTTGCTTTAAAGTTATGATGGTTAATTTTTGAATTCTTATTCTAAACACTTATATATCAGAATAATAGCCATTGTAAAAGCAGATTGGAAAAATAACCCGCACAAAGTCACAAAGCCGCAAAGAAAAATCAGGTGGGATTTTTTTGTTACTTTGTGCGGGGGCTATTTGTCTTAAGAAAAAAATTGGGTTTTATTGGCACTTTGCTTAAGGATAAAACTTTTTGGCTTTCTAAAATGCGGTTTTTATAATATATAGAGCAGAACTATTGAAAAAATAAGGAAATATCGTTTAAAAAAAATATTGGTGTTTTACTCTGGAGGTTTAAAAATAATGAAACCGGTTGTTGCCCTTGTGGGCCGTCCCAATGTGGGCAAATCCACCCTTTTCAACAGGATAACGCGTTCAAAAAATGCCCTTGTGGATGATTTCCCGGGGGTGACAAGGGACAGGCATTATAGCGATGCTGTGTGGAATGATGTTGATTTTACCATTGTGGATACAGGGGGATTTCTTCTTTCCGATGATGATTCATTTGCCGTGGAGATAAAAGAACATGTGGAGATGGCCATAATGGAGGCGGATATCATTGTATTTGTTCTTGATGGAAGGACAGGTATTTCTCCATTTGACCGGGATCTTGCCGACAGGCTGAGAAAAAGTTTAAAGCCTGTGTTTTATGTTGTCAACAAGATTGAAAGTAAAAGACAGGAGCATGAGATCCTTGAATTTTATTCCCTTGGCATTGAAAAATTTTATCCTGTATCTGCTGAACACGGCATTGGAATGGCACCTTTTTTAGATGATCTTGTGAAAAGTTTTCCTGAAGTTGAATCTGACTCTGTTATGGAAAATCCCGATGAGATATGCATTGCCGTTGCAGGGCGCCCCAATGTGGGGAAATCCTCTCTCATAAACAGGCTTTTCGGTGAAAAACGTGTGGTGGTAAGTGACGTACCTGGCACCACAAGAGACAGTGTTGACCTTGTGGTTGTGCACAACGGAAAACGTTTCAGACTTATCGATACTGCAGGGATCAGGCGCAAGGGAAAAGTTAAAGAAAAAATCGAAAAATTTTCCATTTTAAAGTCCTTAAAGAGCCTTGATAACTGCGATGTGGCCTTAATTCTAATTGATGCTGATGACGGGATTACAGACCAGGATATAACCATTGCGGGCTATGCCCATGACAGGGGCTGCGGAGCTCTTTTTCTTTTAAACAAGTGGGATCTTCTTCCTGCAGAAAAAAAGAACGAGAAAAAATTTATGGAAGAGCTGAAAATAAAATCCAAATTTTTATCCTATGCCCCGGCTTTAACGGTATCCGCTTTGACAGGCCTTCGGGTTCATAAAATTTTCCCTGTTGTTCAAAGTATTTATGATGAGTTTTCCCACAGGATAAATACAGGTCTTTTAAACAGGATAATAGAGGATGCGGTTTTCAGGTCCGAGCCGTCCCTGCACAAGGGTAAACGTCTTAAATTCTACTATGCAACCCAGGTGTCTGTACGTCCTCCCACAGTGGTATGCTTTGTAAATTATCCTTCAGCTGTCCATTTTTCCTATAAAAGATACCTTGTGAATCAGATAAGGGAGATGGCAGAGCTTGGTAAAACCCCGATCAGGCTGTATTTCAGAGAGAGAACCGGAAAAATAGATTTTTCTTCCCGCGCTGTAACAACGGGCTGGTATGCGGAAAAAAAAGAAAAAAAGACTTTAAAGAGGAAAAAAGAGAGAAAAGAGCAGAGCAGGCGGAAAAGATCCCGGGATAATACAGGGAAAATTTAGATGGACCTTTTTGATTCTGTTGATGAAAAAAAAGATTTGTTGTTCCGGCCCCTTGCCGACAGGATGAGGCCTGAAACCCTTGATGATCTTGTGGGCCAGGAG